>NZ_JALNUM010000060.1:0-38417 GCF_026540795.1 Methylobacterium sp. GC_Met_2 | reverse complement strand
GCCACCGCGTTCGACAGGTAGAAGCCGCTGTTGATCCGGTGACTCTGCGCCCAGACGAAGCCGTCGAGGGCCCGTTCCGAGGAAATCCGCCGCCGCAGCCCACGCTCGGTCACCGGCACGATGGCCGGCGAGCGGTCGCCCCGCGGAAAGAACTGTCCGGCCGCGTGCATCACGGTCAGCAGCGCCGTGCGCGGCGCCACGGTGAACAGGATCGAGCCGTCCGTGCGCGCGCCCAAAGCCGCCAGCGCCCGGGCGATGTCGGCGGCGCGGTAATGGATCAGCGAATCCATCGCCACCACGTGATCGAACCGGCCGAGACCGGGATCGAGCATGTCGCCGACGCGGAAATCGATGCGCCCCGCGCCGGAAATCTCCGGCAGCCGCTCCTGCGCCAGGCCGATCAGCGTGGGCGAGACGTCGATGGCCACCACCTCGGCGCCGCGGCGCGCCGCCTCGACACTCAGCGCCCCGGTGCCGCAGCCGGCATCGAGCAGGCGCAGGCCGGTCATGTCGGCGGGCAGCCAGGAAAGCAGCGTCGCCCGCATGGCGTCGCGCCCGGCCCGCACCGTGGCGCGGATCCGGCTCACCGGGGCGTCCGAGGTCAGGCGCGACCACGCATCGACCGCGGTGCGGTCGAAGTAGGTGGTGAGCTCGCCCCGGCGGGCATCGTAGCTGGCGCTGGCCATCGATCGAACCCCAAACTCAATCGAAACCGAGGAACTCGAACAGATCGCGGTCCTTCATGGGGATCGCCGCGCAGGGCTCGCCCCCGGCCCAGAGCGTCTCGGCGAGCCGCATGTACTCGGCGGTCACGGCGTCGAGTTCCGGCGAGGATTCCATCTCGAACAGGGTCGACTTCTTCAGCCGCGAGCGGCGGACGATGTCGAGGTCGGGGAAGTGGGCGAGCCGCTTCAGGCCGACCGCGTCGTTGAACCGGTCGATCTCGTCGGTCTTGGCCGAGCGGTTGGCGATGACGCCGCCGAGCCGCACCGGATAGTTCTTCGCCTTGGCGTGGATCGCCGCCACGATCCGGTTCATCGCGAAGATCGAGTCGAAGTCGTTGGCGGTGACGATCAGCGCCCGGTCGGCGTGCTGGAGCGGGGAGGCGAAGCCACCGCAGACCACGTCGCCCAGCACGTCGAACACCACGACGTCGGTGTCCTCCAGGAGGTGGTGCTCCTTCAGGAGCTTCACCGTCTGGCCGACCACGTAGCCGCCGCAGCCGGTCCCGGCGGGCGGGCCGCCGGCCTCGACGCACATCACGCCGTTATAGCCCTCGACCACGAAATCCTCGACCCGCAGCTCCTCCGAGTGGAAGTTTACCGCCTCGAGCGCGTCGATCACCGTGGGGGCGAGGCGCTTGGTCAGCGTGAAGGTCGAGTCGTGCTTGGGGTCGCAGCCGATCTGCAGCACCCGCTTGCCGAGCTTCGAGAACGCCACCGACAGGTTCGACGAGGTGGTCGACTTGCCGATCCCGCCCTTGCCGTAGACCGCGAAGACCTTGGCGGTGTCGATCTTCAGGTCCGGATCGAGTTCGACTTGAACGCTCCCCTCTTCTTTTCGGGCAATGACGGGATTGCGGATCGCGATGTTCATGCGGCCACTCCTGTGGTGACGCCTTCCAGACGGTCTTCCAGTTCCTCCTCGGCCCGATCGAGGGCGTCACGCATCTCTGCGTCGGGGGTCCAGAAGCCGCGGCGGTGCGCCTCGATCAGCCTTTGGGCGACCTTGGCGGATGCGGTGGGGTTGAGGGCTGCCATGCGCTCGCGCATGGCGGGGTCGAGCACGTAGGTCTCGGTGATCCGCTGGTAGATCCAGGGCTGGACCGCGTTGGCGGTGGCCGACCAGCCGACCGTGTTGGTGAGATGCGTCTCGATCTGGCGGACGCCCTCGTAGCCGTGGCCGAGCAGGCTTTCGTACCATTTCGGGTTGAGCATCCGGGTGCGCGTCTCCAGCGCCACCTGCTCCTCCAGGGAGCGGACGCGCCCCTCCCCGCGGGTCTGGTCGCTGATGTAGATCGGCACCGACTCGCCCTTGGCCCGGGCCACCGCCCGGCCCATGCCGCCGAGCCCATCGAAGTAATGGTCGACGGAGGTGACGCCGACCTCGACCGAGTCGAGGTTCTGGTAGGCCATGTCGACGGAGGCCAGCACCGCCTGCATCAGGGCCCGCTGCGGCGCCGGGCGGCCGTTGCGACCATACGCGAAGCTCTTGCGGCGCGAGAAGGTCTCGCAGAGTTCCGCGTCGTCGTCCCAATTGCCCGAATCGACCAAGTGGTTGACGTTGGCCCCGTAGGCACCCTCGGCGTTGGAGAACACGCGGAGCGCCGCGGTCTCCAGATCGCAGCCGTGCTCGGCTTGGATCGCCAGGGCGTGCTTGCGGACGTAGTTTGTTTCGAGGGGCTCGTCGGCCGTGGCGGCGAGGAAAGAGGCTTCCGCCAGGAGCTTGGTCTGGAGCGGCAGCAGATCGCGAAAGATGCCCGAGAGGGTGACCACCGCGTCGATGCGGGGCCGGCCGAGGGTTTCCAGCGGAATCAGCTCCGCGCCGCTCAAGCGGCCGTAGCCGTCGAAGCGGGGCTTCGCGCCGATCAGCGCCAGCGCCTGGGCGATCGGGCCGCCCTCGCTCTTGAGGTTGTCGGTGCCCCACAGGACCAGGGCCACGCTCTCCGGGCAGGGTTTCCCGTCCGCCGCGAAGCGTTCGAGGATGCGGGCCACCTGCCGGGCGCCGTCGGCCACCGCGAAGGCGGAGGGCAGGCGGTAGGGATCGAAGCCGTGGATGTTGCGGCCGGTCGGCAGGATCGCGGGGTTGCGCAGCAGGTCGCCGCCCGCCACCGGCGGCACGAAGCGGCCGTCCAGCGCCCGCAGCAGCGCCGGAACCTCGTGGTCGCGGGCCAGCAGCCGGTCGGTCTCGGCGAGGCTCGCGAAGGCGGCCCGGGTCTCGGCATCCGCCGGCAGCCCGGAGGCCGCGATGACCGCCTCGATCCCTGCACCGTCGACCAGCGCGGCGATCCCGGCCCGCTCCGGCACCAGGCCGTGCGAGGCCTCCGCCAAAGCGAGCAGCATGTCGATCCGCTCTTCCGCCGGCATACCGTCGCCGACCACGTGCAGCCCGTGCGGGATCAGGGTCTGTTCCAGCTCCTGCACGGCCGACCAGAGGTCGCCGACCCGGGCGCCGAGGTCGCCGGTCCAGGCCGGCGTTGCGGCCACGAGATCGAGGGCCGCGCCCTGCTCCTGGATCAGGCTGGCCAGGGTGCCGCGCTCGGCCATCGCGGCGAGGTCGAGGCCGCGCCAGCGCTCGATCGAGCTCTTGAGGTCGATCAGCCCGCGATAGAGGCCGGCCGCCGCAAGACTCGGGGTCAGGTAGGACACCAGCGTCGCGGCCGAGCGGCGCTTGGCCAGCGTCCCCTCGGACGGGTTGTTGGCGGCGTAGAGATAGATATTGGGCAGGGCCCCGATCAGCCGCTCCGGCCAGCAGGCCTCGGACAGGCCGGTCTGTTTGCCGGGCATGAATTCGAGCGCCCCGTGGGTGCCGAAATGCAGCACGGCGTCGGCGGCGAAATCCTCGCGCAGGTAGCGGTAGAAGGCCGAGAACGCGTGGGTCGGCGCGAAGCCGCGCTCGAACAGCAGCCGCATCGGGTCGCCCTCGTAGCCGAAGGCGGGCTGGACGCCGACGAAGACGTTGCCGAACTGGGCGCCGAGCACGAACAGGTCGGCGCCGTTGGTCTGGTGGCGGCCGGGCGCCGGGCCCCACTGGGCCTCGATCTCGGCGAGGTAGGTCTCGCGGCGCAGGTGGTCCTCGGCCGGGATGCGGGCGTGGACGTTGGCCTGGGTGCCGTAGCGCGTGGCATTGCCCTCCAGGATCGCCCTGCGCAGGGCATCGACGCTCTCGGGCACCGCAACGGCATAGCCGTCGGCCGCCAGACCCTTCAGGGTGTTGAGCAACGAGGCGTAGACCGACAGGAACGCGGCCGTGCCGGTGGCGCCGGCATTGGGCGGGAAGTTGAACAGCACCACGGCGAGCTTGCGCGCGGCCTTCGGTGTCCGGCGCAGCGAGACCAGCTGCGCGACCCGCTCGGCGAGGCGCGCGGCCCGCTCCGGGTGGACCCGCATGTCCCGGGCGTTGTCGCTGCCCGAGGCCGAGGAGCGGCCGCCGAACACCATCGGGGCGGTGGCGCCGTCGAGTTCGGGGATCGCGACCATCATGGTCGCCTCGACCGGCGACAGGCCGCGGTCGCCCGATTCCCACTGCTCCAGGGTCTGGAATTCCAGCGCCTGGGCGGCGAGGTAGGGCACGTCGAGCTGGGCCAGCATCGCCTCGGCGGCGGCGGCGTCGTTGTAGGCGGGGCCGCCGACCAGCGAGAAGCCGGTGAGCGAAACCAGCGCGTCGATGCCGGCGCGCCCATCCTTCATGAAGAAGGCGTCCACGGCCGGGCGGTTGTCGAGGCCGCTGGCGAAGGCCGGCACCACGTCGAGCCCCTGGGCCTCCAGGGCCGCGATGACGCCGTCGTAATGGGCGGTGTTGCCGGCCAGCACGTAGCTGCGCATCACCAGCAGGCCGACGCGGCCCCGGGTGCCGGCTTGGCGCGGGAGGCGCGCCAGGTCGGCGCCGATCCGGCCGGGCAGGCGCGGATGGTAGAGGCCGGTCTCGGGATAATCGAGGGGCGCCGGCGCCGCCGGGCCCTCGCGCCAGGCGGCGCGCTCGCCCGCCGCGTAGCGATGGACCAGGAAGCGCACCAGGGCGGAGACGTTCTCGTCCGAGCCGGCGAGCCAGTATTGCAGGGTCAGGAAATAGGCGCGCACGTCCTGGGCCGAGCCCGGGATGAAGCGCAGGATCTTCGGCAGCTTGCGCACCAGGGCCATCTGCCGGCCGGCATTGCCCTGCTGGCCCGGCTTGCCGCGCAGCTTCTTCAGGAAGTCGAGGGCGCTGCGCTTGTTGCCGCTCATGTCGAAGCGGCCGAGCTTCGTGGTCTTCACGACCTCGCCGGCCGAGAGGCAGCCGACCATCGCGTCGCAGGCGTCGCGCCGCGCGGCCAGCGCCGGCAGGATCGCCCGGACATGCTCGTCCATGAACAGCATGGCCGAGAGCACGATGTCGGCGCTGGCGATGTCGGCCCGGCAATCGTCGAGGGCGGCGGGGTTGTTGTCCCACTCGGCCGCCGCGTGGAAGCCCAGGACCAGCCCCGGCATCTCGGTGCGGAGCCGCAGGCGCGCCCGCTCGACCGCGCTCGCGAGGTGATTGTCGAGGGTGACGATCACGACGCGGATCGGCGGCCGGCGCTGTGACGCGCCTGCCTTGGCCGGGCCGGCATTGTGGCCGGCGGAGTGCGCTCTAGCGGCCATAATGCGCCTTTGCGTCGTAGAGGGTTTCAAGGGTGATGAGCGGCAATTGCCGCTCACGGGCGAATCGCTCCGTGTTGGTGCGCGCCTTGCCGCGCACGAAGAACGGGATCTTTTTCAGTTCTTTCTCGGCCTCGGGCGCCCAGGGGGCGACCGCCACCGCGACAGGATGGTCGAGATGGATCGGCGCCGGCGCAGCCTCGGGTGCGGGCGCGGTTGCTGGCGCGGCCTGAGGCGCCGACGCGGCGACCGGCGTGCCGCCGAGATGCGAGGGGCCGACGCCGTCGTGGAATTCCGGATCCTCCCGGAACATGCCCAGCAGGTGCTCTTCGAGGCCCATCATCAGCGGATGGACCAGGGTGTCGAACAGGACGTTGGCGCCCTCGAACCCCATCTGCGGGGCGTAGCGGGCCGGGAAATCCTGGACGTGGATCGGCGCGGAGATCACCGCGCAGGGGATGCCGAGCCGCTTGGCGACGTGGCGCTCCATCTGCGTGCCGAGCACCAGTTCGGGCGCCGCCGCGCGGATCGCCGCCTCGACATCGAGGTAATCGTCGGTGATCAGCGCTTCGAGACCGAGTTCGGCCGCCTCGGCGCGGACCTCCCGGGCGAATTCGCGGCTGTAGGTGCCGAGCCCGACGACCTGGAAGCCGAGTTCCCGGGCGGCGATCCGGGCGAGGCCGATCGCGTGCGTGGCATCCCCGAACACGAAGACGCGCTTGCCGGTCAGGTAGGTCGAATCGACCGAGCGGCTGTACCAGGGCAGGCGCGAGCCGGGGCCATCCAGAACCGGTGCCGGATCGAGGCCGGCGAGGCCCGCCACCTCCTCGACGAACCGGCGGGTGCCGCCGACGCCGATCGGCACGACGTGCGTGAACGGCTGCCCAAAACTCTTCTTCAGGTACTCCGCGGCGGAGCGCGCGGTCTCGGGATAGAGCACGACGTTGAAGTCGGCGTCCTTGAGCCGGCCGAGATCGGCGGGCGAGGCGCCGAGCGGCGCGACCACGTTTACGTCGATCCCGAGCGAATCGAGCAGCCGGCGGATCTCGATCAGGTCGTCCCGGTGGCGGAAGCCGAGCGCCGTGGGTCCCAGGATGTTGCAGAGCGGGCGCCGCCCGGGCTCCCGCCCGGCGCCCGCGCCGGGGGCGCCGGCGAGAGCCCGGACGAGCCGATAGAAGGTCTCGGAGGCGCCCCAGTTTTCCTTCTTCTGGTAGGCCGGCAGCTCCAGGGGAATCACCGGGATCGGCAGGTTGAGTGCCTTGGCGAGCCCGCCCGGATCGTCCTGAATCAGCTCGGCGGTGCAGGAGGCGCCGACGATCATCGCCTGCGGCTGGAACCGCGCGTAGGCGGCCGAGACCGAGGTCTTGAACAGCTCGGCGGTGTCGCGGCCGAGATCCTGCGCCCGGAAGGTCGTGTAGGTGACGGGCGGGCGGGCATCGCGCCGCTCGATCATCGTGAACAGCAGGTCGGCGTAGGTGTCGCCCTGCGGCGCGTGCAGCACGTAGTGGAGGCCGGTCATCGCCGTGGCGATGCGCATCGCGCCGATATGGGGTGGGCCTTCGTAGGTCCAGAGGGTCAGCTGCATGGCGCTACACCTCCAGCAGGGCGCGGCGCCGGAGCGGGCGCGCGAACAATTCGGCGAGGTCGCCGGCCTGCTCGTAGCCCTGCACGGGCGTGAACAGCAGCTCGATCGACCACTTGGTCGACAACCCCTCGGCCTCCAGCGGGTTGGCGAGGCCGAGGCCGCAGACCGTGAGGTCCGGCCGGGCCGCGCGGCAGCGGTCCATCTGGTCGTCGAGGCTCTGGCCTTCCGTCACCCGCGTGCCCGCGGGAAGCCACTCGATCTCGGCGGCCAGATGCCCCCGGTGCAGGTAGGGGGTCCCGACTTCCACGAGCGCTGCGCCGAGTTCCCGCGCCAGGAACCGGGCGAGCGGCACCTCCAATTGCGAATCGGGGAAGAAAAACACCCGCTTGCCGCCGAGTTCTTCGCGCAGCGGCGCCAGCGCGGTCTCGGCGCGGGCGCGGCCCGGTGCGGTCGCGGCCTCGAACGCTTCGTCCGAGACGCCGAACGCCTCGGCGGCGGCGCGCAGCCAGCCGGTGGTGCCTTCGGCGCCGAGCGGGAACGGGGCCGCGAGGCGGCGGGCGCCGCGCTCCTCGAGGGCGCGGGCGGTGTCGGCCAGGAACGGCTGGGCCAGCAGATAGCGTGTGCCACGGCCGACCGCCGGCATCGCGCCGGCCCGGCGGGCGGGCAGGAACCGGACATCCGCGATCCCCATCGCGGCGAAGATCCGAAGGAACTGGTCCTCGACCACGTCGGCCAGGGCGCCGACCACGAGGAGCGACGGCGCGGCCGTGTCGATCGCGCGAGGCAGGTCCGGCACGAGGGCGGCGAGGCAGGCATCCTCACCCTGCGTGAAGGTCGTCTCGATGCCGGAGCCCGAATAGTTCAGCACCCGCACGGGATTCAGGCGCCCCGACAGGCGCTGGGCCGCCCGGGACAGGTCGAGCTTGATCACCTCGGACGGGCAGGAACCCACGAGGAACAGCAGCTTGATGTCCGGCCGGCGCTCGATCAGCCGGGTCACGACCCGGTCGAGTTCCTCGTTGGCATCGGCGATGCCGGCAAGGTCGCGCTCGTCGATGATCGCGGTGGCGAATCGCGGCTCGGCGAAGATCATCACCCCGGCCGCCGACTGGATCAGGTGCGCGCAGGTGCGCGACCCGACCACGAGGAAGAACGCGTCCTGGATCTTCCGGTGCAGCCAGACGATGCCGGTGAGTCCGCAGAACACCGCGCGCTGGCCGTGTTCCTGATGCAGGTCGATGCCGCCGCAGGCGGTCGGGGGCGGGACCGGCGCGTTCACGACAGCGCCTCCGCGAGGTGCGGCGGCCGGCGGCCGGGATTGCCCTGGAGCCGGGCGGCCCGCAGCTTCAGCACGAACTGGCCGGCATTGATCACGTAGGTGGCGTAGGCGGCGAGCGCCAGAATCAGCAGCGCTTGGCCCCCGAGGGCGTCCGTGGCGAGCGCGGCGAGGTAGGCCGTGTGGAGCGCCAGCACCAGCATGCTGACCACGTCCTCCCAGAAGAAGGCCGGCGCGAACAGGAAGCGGCCGAACACGACCTTCTCCCAGATCGAGCCGGTGATCATGATCGCGTAGAGCGCCAGGGTCTTCACCACGACCGAGATCTCGGCGGCGGCGACGGCCTCGCCGGTCGCCAGTGCGCGCAGCACCAGCACGAGGCTCGCCAGGAAGATCACGAATTGGAGAGGTGCCAGCACGCCCTGCACCAAGGTCCAGGGGGATGCGTCGCGCCGGTGCCGCTCGGCAGGCGTGTAGAGCGGTCGTGCCGGTCGGGCCTCGTGACCCATGCATCCGCCCCCCTGATCTCGGCGGCGCCTAGGGCTCCGTCGTTGTCAGAGGCTAGGGCGGGGGCCCCCAAAGTGTCAAGTGCGCTTGACGTTCTCTAGGCGTGACATAGGCAGAAGACGTTTTTCTTGGTCTTGGATCATTGCCAAGTTCGTCAAGAAGCGTATCGTCTGGACCCGCGGCGACGCGCCGGTGACTTGGCCTATCGAGTCCCGCGCAAGACAAAGACGAAGAATAGACGGGCGAGTAATCCCGCACCCGAAGACGCGAGCGGAGCTGCCGGTTCCTCGGGCCGGGGCCGTTTCAGGGAGGGTGCCGATGGGACACTGGAGGCATTTCGGCGAGCGTTTGGAACTGGGACCGATCGCAGCTGGCTGCGGCACGGTCAGCGACGTTTCGCCGGTCTTCCGCGATAAGCCCCGCGTGCGGTCCGAGGCGCCGCGCCCGCGGCCGGATGCCCTCGCCCGGGTGATCGAGGGCGAGATCCTCCCCCGGCTGATGCTGGCCCACCGCCCCGGCGCCGGGCGCCGGTCGCCGGCCGACCGGGCGGTGACGCCGCAGGAAATCGCCGCCTTCAGTGCCCTCCTCCTCGGTCCCGGCCCGGTGGATCTCGATGCCGAGATCGCGGTCCTGCGGGATGGCGGCCTGCCGCTGGCGCGTCTGCTCCTCGATCTGCTCGCCCCGGCGGCCCGGCACCTCGGGGCCCTGTGGGAGGAGGATGCCTGCGATTTCCTGGCCGTGACCGAGGGCCTCGGGCGGCTGCAGGCCATCAGCCGGCACCTCTGCCTGGAGCTCGAGATCGAATCGGCTCCGATCGGCGGCCGCAGCGTGCTGCTCCTGCCCTGCCCCGGAGAGACGCACCGATTCGGCCTGTCGATCGTCGCGAGCTTCTTCCGGGAGGCCGGCTGGTACGTAACCACGGCGGTTCCGGCGCCCGGCCTCGATCCCCTCGCGCTCCTGGCGACCGACTGGTTCGAGGTGGTCGGCCTGTCGCTCTCCTCCGACGTGCTCCTGCCTGTCCTGTCGGCCACGGTGGCCGAGGTGCGGCGCGCCTCGCGGAACCCGGGGGTGCGCGTGCTGGTCGGGGGCCCCTATTTCACACGCCACGGCGGTGAGGCCGGCCTCGTGGGGGCCGACGCCTGCGCGCTCGACGGGTGTTCGGCGCCCGCCGCCGCGGAAGCTTTGCTGGACAGGCAGGCATTGGCCTGTTGAAAGGGTTGTCATCCACCTTCATCACATCTCGGTGACCGTGACGCTTCAGCCGCACCTCATCTCCTCGGGATCACCCGCGGTGCTGGACCAGGTCGCCGGCCACCTCAACGGCGAGGCGGTCGGGCGCATCGTCGCGGCATCCTCCGATGTCTCGCTCGTGATCGACGCCGAGGGCGTGATCCGCGACGCATCGATCGGGACGGATCTCGAGGCGGAGAATATCCCTGGGTGGCTGGGCCGACGCTGGGTCGACACCGTGACGGTCGAGAGCAGGCCCAAGGTCGACGCCCTGCTGCGCGACGCCCGGCCGGAGGGCATCACCCGCTGGCGCCAGATCAACCACCCCTCCCCCAGCGGGATCGACCTGCCGATCCGCTACGCCTCGATCCGCCCGGCCGAGGGCGGCCCGATCCTGGTGCTCGGGCGCGACATGCGGGCGGTGGCCGGTCTCCAGCGCCGCTTGATGGAGACCCAGCAGGCGCTGGAGCGGGATTACGAGCGCCTGCGCGCGGTCGAGACGCGCTACCGGCTCCTGTTCCAGATCTCCGGCGAGCCGGTGCTGGTGGTCGATGCCGGAACCCGGCGGGTCGCCGAGGCGAACCCGTCCGCCGCGCGGCTGCTCGGTCGTCCGGCCAAGCGGGTCGCCGGCCAGGACGTGGTCGAACTGTTCGAGGCCAGCAGCACGCGGGCCCTGGAGGCGCAGTTCGCCGCCCTGCGGGCGACCGGGCAGGCCGGGGAGATCCGGGCCGCCCTGCCGCACGGGCGCGGCGAGGTCTCCGTCTCTGTCTCGCTGTTCCGGGGTGAGGGCGGTGCCAGCGCCCTGATGCGGCTCGTGGCCGATCCGGCCGCCGCCGAGGCCGGCTCCGGTCAGGAGGTGCCGACCCAGGCGGTGATCGAGGCGATGCCCGAGGGCTTCGTGGTCACCGACGCGAGCCGGCGGATCCTGACCGCCAATGCCGCCTTCCTGGAACTGACCCAGCTCGCCACCGAGGGGCAGGTTCGCGGACGCACCGTGGATCATTGGCTCGGCCGCGACGAGACCGAGGCGCAGGCCCTGTTCGCGACCCTGGGCGATCACGGCGTGGTGCGGCGCTTCGCGACGGTCATCCGCGGTGCCTATGGCGGCCTGGAAGATGTCGAGGTCGCGGCCGTTTCGGTGGCGGGCGCCCGCCCCTGCCTGGGCTTCGCGATCCGCCCGGCCCCGCGCCGGATTCCCGAAGGGCGATTCGGCGGGGGGCGGGAGGTACCGCGCTCGGTCGAGCAGATGGCGGAGCTGGTCGGCCGGGTCTCGATGAAGACGCTGGTGCGCGAGACCACCGACCTGATCGAGAAGCTCTGCATCGAGGCAGCCCTGCGCATCACCCGGGACAACCGGGCCTCGGCCGCCGAGATGCTGGGCCTGAGCCGGCAAGGCCTCTACGCCAAGATGCGCCGCTACGGCGTCGGCGATCTCGACGGGCCGGTCGAGGCGGATTGAGCCGGTCCGACACGTTTTCCCGACGACGCGGCGCTAGGCGGGATAGGCTAGCGACGTGGTTCGGCGCGTTCGCGATCCCGCTCCGAGGCCGAGCAATCGCCGCCTGAGCGGGGATGCGACGCGTTCCGGAGGCGGATTGCGTGCCTCCGGTACACACGCGTCGGTCCAGTGCGGCAGCGTGTATTATCGCCATCCGGATGTATTCGCCCGACAAACATCGCGCACATTCCGCCGCACTCTGTAAATCTGGCTTGACACTTCGGCGGGCCCCGGTAGCCTCCCGCCATGGCCGCTACGCCCGCCCCGAGCGCAGTCATCGAGCTGCTGAAGCCGCTGACGTGGTTCGCACCGATGTGGGCGTTCGCCTGCGGGGTGATCTCGTCGGGCCAGCCGGCCAGCGGCCAGTGGCCGGTGATCGCCGCCGGGGTGCTGCTGGCCGGGCCGCTGGTATGCGCGACCAGCCAGGCTACGAACGACTGGTTCGACCGCCATGTCGATGCGATCAACGAACCGAACCGGCCGATTCCCTCCGGGCGGATCCCGGGCCGCTGGGGGCTCTATCTCGCGCTCGCCTGGACCGGGCTGTCGCTGGTGGTGGCCGCCGCGCTCGGACCCTGGATCCTCGGGGCCGCTTTGTTCGGGCTGGTGCTCGCCTGGATCTACTCGGCGCCCCCCGTCCGGCTGAAGCGCAACGGCTGGTGGGGCAACGCCGCGGTGGCGCTCTGCTATGAGGGGCTGCCCTGGTTCACCGGCGCCGCCGTGATGGCCGCCGCCCTGCCGGACCGGCGGGTGCTGCTGGTGGCACTCCTCTACGCGGCCGGCGCCCACGGCATCATGACGCTCAACGATTTCAAGTCGGTCGAGGGCGACCGGCGCATGGGCCTGCTGTCGCTACCGGTGCAGATGGGCACCGGGCGCGCGGCGCGCTTCGCGTGCCTGGTCATGGCCCTGCCGCAGGTCGCCGTCATCGCGCTCCTCGTCGGCTGGGAGCGGTACTGGCATGCCGGCCTCGTGGCGGCGCTGCTCGCCGGCCAACTCGCCCTGATGGTCCGGTTCCTCGACAATCCCCGGGAGCGGGCGGTCTGGTACAACGGCACCGGCACCACCCTCTACGTCCTCGGCATGCTGGTCGCCGCCTTCGCGCTGCGGCCCCTGGTGGGAGGGGCGTGATGGGCATTTCGGATCGGATCGCGCCTGAGGCGACCCTCGGCTGGCCCCAGATCGTCCGCCTCGGCCTCGTCCAGACCGCTCTGGGCAGCGTCGTCGTGCTGATGACCGCCACGCTCAACCGGGTGATGGTGGTGGAACTGGCTCTGCCCGCCTTCGTGCCCGGTCTGCTGGTCGCCCTGCACTACGCCGTGCAGGTGCTGCGCCCGCGCTGGGGCTACGGCTCCGATCGCAGCGGCCGGCGCACCCCCTGGATCGTCGGCGGCATGGCCGCCCTCTGCCTCGGTGGGTTCGGGGCCGCCTGCGGCACCGCGCTGGCCGCCGACAATCTCGCTTTGGGGCTGGCGCTGGCCGCCCTCTCGTTCCTGTGCGTCGGGATGGGGGTCGGCGCCGCAGGAACCGCGCTCCTGGTCCTGCTGTCGGGGGGCGTCGCGCCGGCCCGGCGGGGGGCTGCCGCCACCATCGTCTGGGTGATGATGATCGTCGGCTTCGCGCTCACGGCGCCGCTGGCCGGCCATTTCCTCGATCCGTTCTCCGGCCTGCGGCTCGTGGCCGTGTCGGGCACGGTCTCGCTCATCGCCTTCTGCGTCGCCGCCCTGGCAGTCGCCGGTGTCGAGCGTCGCCTGCCGGTCCGTGCGCCGGAGCCCGCGGAGGCGCGCCGGCCGTTCTTCACCGTGCTCGCCCAGGTGCTGGCCGATCCGGTGGCCCGGACCTTCACGATCTTCGTCTTCGTCTCGATGCTGGCCTACAGCGCCCAGGAGTTGATCCTGGAGCCCTATGCCGGGCTCGTCTTCGCCATGAGCCCCGGCGCCACCACCAAGCTCGCCGGACTTCAGCATGGCGGCGTGCTCGCCGGGATGCTGCTGGTGGCGGGGGTGACACTCGCGGCCCGCGGCACCCCCCTCGCCTCCCTGAGACTCTGGATCGCGCTGGGCTGCGCCGGCTCGGCCGCCGCCCTGTTCGCCCTGGCGAGCGGCGCGGCTTCGGGCGCGGACTTTCCCTTGCGCGAGACGGTGTTCGCCCTCGGCGTCGGCAACGGCGCCTACGCGGTCGCCGCGATCGGCGCGATGATGGCGCTGGCCGGCCGCGGCGACGCGCGGGAGCGCGGCACCCGGATGGGCGTCTGGGGCGCCGCGCAGGGCGTCGCCTTCGGGGCCGGCGGTTTTCTCGGTGCGGTCTCGGTCGATGCCGTCCGGCTCGTCACAGCCGAGCCGGTCCAGGCCTACGCGGCGGTGTTCGCCGCGGAAGGATTGCTGTTCCTCGTCGCGGTCGTCCTGGCGGTGCGGCTCGAATCCACTCCGGCACCGGGCGCGGTTTCGCTCGATCCTGCCTTCAGCGCGCGGTGAGGCCATGGCACAGTTGGATGATGGCGGCCCGGTGAACCCCCTCTCCCCGCACGCGGGGAGAGGGGGGGGGCCGCTCTACGACGTCGTCGTGGTCGGCGGCGGCCCGGCCGGAGCCACGGCGGCGACCGACCTCGCCCGGGCTGGACACACGGTGCTGCTCCTCGACAAGCCCGGCCGGATCAAGCCCTGCGGCGGCGCGATCCCGCCCCGGCTGATCCGCGACTTCGCGATCCCCGATTCGCTTCTCGTCGCGAAGATCCGCGCCGCCCGCATGGTGGCGCCGAGCGGCAAGGCCGTCGACATGCCGGTCGGCGAGGGCTTCGTCGGTATGGTCGACCGCGAGCAGTTCGACCCCTGGCTGCGCGCCCGTGCGGAACAGGCCGGTGCCGAGCTGCGCGAGGCCGCCTACGAGAAGATCACCCGGTCGGACGAGGGGTCGGCCCGCGTCCATTTCAGTACCGGCGCCGGCGAGTCCCTCGCCCGCCAAACCGTCCGGGCGCGGCTCGTCATCGGCGCCGACGGGGCCTGCTCGCCGGTCGGCCGGGCCGAGGTTCCGGGCCATGCCAAGATGCGGCAGGTCTTCGCCTATCACGAGATCCTCCGGGTGCCGGAGGCCGGCGCCCCCGGGGCCGATTCGGTCGATGCCGCCCGGTGCGACGTCTACTATCAGGGCCGCCACTCGCCCGACTTCTACAGCTGGATCTTTCCGCACGGGGACAGGCTGAGCATCGGCACCGGCAGCGCGAAGAAGGGGTTTTCCCTGCGCTCCTCGATCCGGGCCTTGCGCGTGGCGACCAACCTCGATGGGGCCGAGACCATCCGCCGGGAAGGGGCACCGCTGCCGCTCAAGCCCCTGAAGCGCTGGGACAACGGCCGCGACGTGCTGCTGGCCGGCGATGCCGCCGGCGTGGTCGCGCCGGCCTCCGGCGAGGGGATCTACTACGCCATGCTGGGCGGCCGGCTTTCGGCCGAGGCGGCTGTGGCCTTCCTGAAGACCGGCGACGCCAAGGCCCTCGCGGGTGCGCGCAAGGCGTTCATGAAGCTGCACGGGCGCGTGTTCTGGATCCTCGGGATGATGCAGTGGGTCTGGTACCGCAGCGACGGCCTGCGCGAACGCTTCGTCTCGATCTGCCGGGACAAGGATGTCCAGCAGCTCACCTGGGACAGCTACATGAACAAGGAGCTGGTCCGGGCCAAGCCCGCCGCCCATGCGCGGATCTTCTTCAAGGACCTCGCGCACCTGTTCCGCTGGGTCTCGCCATGATGTTCTTGGGACTCGACGCCGGCTGGGGACCGGCTGCCGTCGCGGCCGTCGCCGCAATACTGGTGGCGCTCGCCGGCGGCCTCGCGACCCGGACGGATGCGTGGTACCGGCGCCTGCGGGTGCCGGCCTGGAAGCCGCCGGACTGGGCCTTCGGGCCGGTCTGGACCGTCATCTTCCTGCTCACCACCATCGCCGCCGTGATGGTCTGGAACGCCGATCCCGACCCGGCTGCCCGGGGCGTGCTGCTCGCCGCCTACGCGGTGAACGGGCTGCTCAACATCGCCTGGAGCGTGCTGTTCTTCCGGTTCCGCCGGCCGGACTGGGCCCTCGCCGAGGTCGCGGCCCTGTGGCTGTCCATCGCCGTGCTGGTGCTGGTGACAGGCCGGATCTCGGTCGCGGCCGGGCTCATGAACCTGCCGTATCTCGCTTGGGTCAGCGTCGCCGCTTGCCTGAACCTTCGGATCGTGCGCCTCAACGCACCCTTCGGCCAAGCTGCGTGATGGAGGCGCTGCTCGCGTCTTGGTTCGCGTCCGGCCGGATCGTCGACGGCATCCTGCTGCTCGTCGGCGCCGAGGCGCTGATCCTCGCCTGGCTCAGCCGCCGGGGTGGGCCGCCGCTGCCGTCGTTGCTGGCCAATCTCGCCTCCGGGGCCGCCCTGATGCTGGCCCTACGGTCGGCCCTGGTCGGGGCCGGCTGGATGGCGGTCGCCGGGTGGATGCTCGCCGGGCTCGTGGCTCATCTCGCCGATCTCGGCCTGCGCTTCCGGGCGCCCACGGCACAACGCCGCAGTCCGGGTCACAAGCCGGCCTAGGCCGGAACAACGCAGCAAACGGCCGCGTTCACGCGCGTCACCCGCTTGTAAGAACTCTAAAGTCCACCCTGGGAGAGGATGCCATGAAGCGCACGAATGCCCTCTCCCCCGGCTGGGCCCATACCCCTGTCCTGGCTGCCCCTGTCCTGGCTGCCCCGATCCTGGCGGGCCTGCTTCTCGCGACGCCCGCTCTGGCGCAGGACGGGTCGTCCGACCCGGTCGAGCGCGGCAAGTACCTCGTCACGATGGGCGATTGCGCGGCCTGCCACACGGCGCCGGGCGGCAAGTATCTCGCCGGCAACTACGCCCTGAACATGCCGTTTGGCGTGATCATGACGCCCAACCTGACCCCCGACAAGGATACGGGCCTCGGCAACTGGAGCTACGACGACTTCGAGAAGGCGTTCCGGCACGGCTACAGCAAGAACGTCGGCTACCTCTACCCGGCCTTCCCGTTCGGCTGGTTCACCAAGGTTACCGACGACGACACCAAGGCGATCTGGGCCTATCTGCAATCGGTCCCGGCGGTGAACGAGAAGCGCCAGGACAGCCAGATCCCGTTCCCGTTCAACGTCCGCACCGCTTTGGTGACGTGGCGGACCGCGTTCTTCACCGAGGAGCGCTTCAAGCCCGATCCGAACGCCAGCGCCGAGGTCAACCGCGGCGGTTACCTCGTCGAGGGGCTCGGCCACTGCGCCATGTGCCACAACGAGAACAAGCTCGTCGGCAACTCGAGCTTCGCGGGCCGGTTCGGCGGCGGCGTGATCGATGGCTGGTACGCCCCCAACATCACGCCGGACGGCCACCAGGGCATCGGCGCCTGGACCGACGAGCAGGTGGTGACCTACCTCAAGACCGGTACCGCCCCGGGCGACCGGCCGGGCGTCGCCGCCGGCCCGATGCGCCAGACCATCATGGAATCCCTCTCCAAGGTGAAGGAGGAGGATCTGAAGGCCATGGTGGCCTATCTGCGCACCGTGCCCGCCAAGCAAACCTACAAGCCCAAGGACTTGGCGGCGTTCGACACGGCCGGGGCTCCGGGCGCCTCGACCTATCTGACCTACTGCTCATCCTGCCACCAGCCCGACGGCAAGGGCCTTCAGGGCGCCGTGCCGGCGCTGGCCGGCAACACTTCGGTGATGTCGGACGGCCCCGAGACGGTGCTGCGGGTGATCTATGGCGGCCTCGCCGCTCAGAGCGGCCTCGCCCCGATGGTGGCGATCGGCCAGCAGATGACCGATGTCGAGGTGCGGAACGTCACCGACTACATCCGCAATTCCTGGGGCAACAAGGCCCCGGTCGTGACCGGCGACAAAGCCTCCGAGGCGCGCGCCGCCACCCGGACCATGCTGTCCGGCACGGCGCCGTGCGCGGAGATCGAGCAGGATCAGCTCAAGTCCGCCTTCGACCAGATCGGTGTGCAGAACACCCTCAAGGGCCTGAAGCAGCAGGACTTCGTGCCGACGCTGGTCCGTCTGGTGCCGCAGATCAAGGGCGCCGCGGCGGGGGCCAACGACGATGACGTGGTCAACGCCCTGACGACCGCGTTCTGCAAGGTCGGGCGCGACGATCCGCAATATGCCAATCCGAGCTGGCCAGCGGTGATCGGCACTTTCGCCAACGTCGCCTACAGCCAGGTGAAGAACCCGGAGAAGCAGGCGGTGAACGTGCCGGCCGCCACCACGCCGCCGACCAGCAAGCCGTGAGGCCGAGGTCGGCGCAGGTCAGGTCTGCGCGACCTGGCCGAAGCTGGCCACGGGCCTGACCGCGACCGGGAGGCTTTGCGTCATGACGAGGGCGAGCCGGACCGCGTCGCGGACGGCCTCGTGCTTCAGCATCGAGACCGGTGGGGCGCTGTGGCCGGCGGCGTTCATCAGGGTCGGTAAGCCGCTCTCGCACATCCACCCCAGAAGGTTGTCGATCCGAGCCTCGACGGTCAGGTCCGCATCGACCGCGGCGTCCGAGAGACCACGGCGCTCGCGTTCGCCGTTGACCTGCTCCGCGGGACCCAGGAAATGCTGGCCGATATCCTCCAGGGTCGTCGTCCGCTGGAAGGGGGATACGGAGAGCCTGGGAGCTCATCGACCATGCGGCTGTAGATCGGAAGCGCCGCCTCTTGGGAGGTGCGAAGGAACAGCGCGGTGCGCGCGGGAGATGAGGGCATCGGTCCTGCCTCTCGTGTTCGGGGAATCCATTATCAGGAGACGAAACGCGTTCTGCAGCCAACCTGCCGATCGTGATAGGTCCGGGGAACTCCAGCCGTGAGCCGGGTCAAGCCGCTGCTGAAGGATAGTTTCGTTCGATATCCCCATCAGCCATCGAGGACATTTTTTTCCTTTGTCGATACGCGAATAAGTTATCTAGCAAATCGTTACGCGGATATGGGAAAACTGCCGACCCAATCGAGACGTGACTTTAGCCGATTCTATTTCTTATGGCCTCGGCGACACAATGGGTGCGGCCGACCGCGTGCAATTGGGTGCAGGCGTTGTCGAGGTGATGTTCAACAGTTCTCCTCGATATGGATAGAATAATAGAAATGTCCCAGGCTGTCTTTCCGGCAGCCGACCATTTCAAGCATTCCACTTCGCGGGCTGTCAGGTCGCCCCGCGTCCGCGCATTCGGCTCGGCCTGCGAGTGGGGATGCGTGATCGCCGTCGCCGTGGAGGCGGCGTAGATCGCGATCATGTGCAGCGCGGCTTGCTCGTCGGCTGAGAGTTCGAGGCGTGCGCCGCCGAAGCTGATGCAGGCCTCGCTGCCATCGTGCTGATGGAACGGGACGCAGAAACCCTGGCGCAGCCCGAACTCGCGCGCTTCGTCCATGACGACGCGGCCTTCGGTCTGGCCGGTGGTCGCCTCATGCCAGAAGAAGGGATCGATAACGCCCTTCAGGTGCCTCAGAACGGGATCGACGTCGATGAAGCCTTTGGCTTGGTAACGCCGCTTCCCCTCGCGCGGCCAACCTGAGAGCAAAGTGCAATCCCGAAGGATTCGCCTCTGTGATCGCGGTAGAAAACCCAGTACGAATGCGCCGTATCCAAATGTCGTTTTATGAAAATTGGTCTCATTCTAGACATCGTCCAAGTATTATGATCGGCATATCTTGTCCGGAATATCGAACGTGGTTTGACGAATGCTCGTCATTGGCGCATGATTTCGTTGTTTGAATCGCTAGTGTGTCTCAGTTGATACATACAGGGCAGATTGATGGCATTGGTAGAATTGTATTGGGGATATTATCAGAAAAATAAAATTCTTTAGACGGAGAATCGACATGTCTACGGAACGATTGACCTTAAGTTTACTTCAGAAGATCGCGGCGGCGAACGGAACCGATATCGACGCTTTTCTTGGGCCCCGCCGAAGATCGGATCGGGACGGCAATTCGCAGCGCCGCGGCATCTATGAGCGCGTTGCGATGCTGCTTCGCGTCGTCCGAGTCTATCGAGCTCTTCCCGGCTTCGAGAGCCGCCGTCGCGCACTCTGGATGATGGAGGCGATGGCAGCGCGTGCGAAGGGTATGCCCGGCGAAGGCCCGTAATCGGGGGCAGCGCGTCTGTCCTTCGCCGCGGAGGGCGCTCCGGTGGGCGGCTGTAGCGGCCCCGGGAGCAGAAAGCGCCTTTCCCCTAAGTGCTCCGGGAACGGACACGATCGCGCTTCGTTTGAGCGTGACTCCCTCAAGACCCTAGCCCCGGAGTGGCCGTGTCCAGCCTGATCCGCATCCTGCTCGCGATCTTCATCCCGCCGGTCGCGGTTCTCGTCACCACCGGCTTCGGCCTGCAGTTCCTGCTGAACATCCTGCTCTGGATCCTCGGCTGGCTTCCGGGCACTATTCACGCTCTGTGGTTGATGAATCGCGACCGGCCGCTGCTCTGAAGCCACAAGCAGGCCGGCGGCGTGTGGCGCTGAGTGCCTGGCCTCGTCGATCCGGGGCGATTCGCGATCGAACTGTTCGTGGACGTAACGCCGTCGCGGCCGACATCGCGGATGTCCGGCCCGGGAGCACCTGATGCCGACCGAACTCGTCACGATCCGGACGCGCGACGGCAATTGCCGGGCGTACGTCGTCACGCCGGACGGCCCAGGGCCGTGGCCGGCGGTGATCTTCTACATGGATGCCGGCGGCATCCGCCCGGCGATGCGCGACATGGCCGAGCAGCTCGCCGCGGCCGGCATCGTCGTCCTGCTGCCGGACCTCTTCTACCGCTACGGTCCGTACGGCCCGTTCGTGCCCAAGGAGGTGTTCAAGGGCGACTTCCGCGCCATCCTCGGCCCGTTGATGGCTACGACCGGGAACGACAAGGCCGCCGCGGATACGGAGGCCTTCCTCGCCTACCTCGACACGCGCGGCGACATCGCGGGCCGCGGAATCGGTGCGGTCGGCTTCTGCATGGGCGGCGGCATGGCGCTGGCTTCGGCCGGAACCTACCCGGACCGGTTCGCGGCCGCCGCGAGCTTTCACGGCGGCAATCTTGCGACCGACGCCCCGACGAGCCCTCACCTGTTCGCGCCGAAGTTGAAGTCGGAGCTCTACATCGGCGCGGCGGAGAACGACGGCAGCTACCCGCCCGCGATGGCCGAGCGCCTGGAGAAGGCGCTGACGGAGGCCGGCGTTCGGTTCACCGCCGAGACGTATCCCGCAGCGCATGGCTGGATGATGCCGGACTTCCCGGTCTACGACCCCGTCGCGGCCGAGCGGGGCTGGGGCGCGCTGCGCGACCTGTTCCGCCGGACCCTGCGCGCCGGCCCGTGACGGTGAGTTGCGGCGGGGTCGGTTTCGCCGCGCCGCAGATCGTCCGCCGTCGCGCTTCGATCAGGGCTTGGCCTTGTCGGCCTCGCCCTTTCTGAGAGCCGGTTTGGCATCGGCCTTGCCCACCACCCTGGCTTCAACCTTGGCGGTCCTGACCGCGTGCGCCTTGGCGATCGGCTTCGGGGCAACCTTCTCGGCGGCGTGCGCGAGCTTGACCGGCTCGGGCATCAACGTGGCGTCGACCGCCGGGGTCGGCGGAGGGACCGGGGCCGGGTCGTCCTTGGCGAACAGCTTGCCGAACATCTTCTGATAGCTGCTGGGATCGCCATCCGCGTCCGCCACGGTGATCCGGGCGGGCTTCTCGGGGAGCGCCGCGGTCGTCTCGACCCTGGCTTCGGGATCGGCGCGGTTCGCCATCAGTGTCGTGGCGGCGGGCCTCTGTATCGGCCCCTTGCCGGGGGTGCGCCCCGCCTTGGCGGCCTTGACGGGGATCGCTGGCTCGGCGCCGGCCAGCATCACCGGCTGACCCTTCGGGCTGACCTCGATCTCCTGCGGACCAGCCGCCAGGGTCTCGGGCCGGCTCACGTCGCCGAGATTGTGCCGCCCGTATTCCTTGGCGTCGTACGGCAGCACCGTCTCGGTGCCGCCGAGGCTCGCGAAGGCGCTCGTATTGGCCGGCGGCCGGAAGACCGGGTTCTGTCCGCCATCCTGGTAGACGACCCGCACCGCCGGCGTGCCCTTGGCGACCAGTTCGGCCACCGCGCGCACGTCGCGCTCGCTCTTCTCCGCCACCTGCGGATCGACCTTCGGCTTGCACGAACCGGCAGCCGCGTCGGCGCCGCCGAACACGTATTTGGTCCCGCACTGGCCGATCTTCGGCTCCTCGTGCAGGGCCTCGAAATAATCCGAACCCTCCTTGAGGTTCTGCCAGAACCCGATGTTCGGGTCGTTGCGGAACTTGGCCATATTCTCGGCGGTCATCCGGAACGGGTAGGACTGGAACTGGAAGCTGCGCTGCCCGCCGATGAACGCCTCGCGGGCGATGGCGTAGATCTCCGCGATGGTGGCGTCGGTCATGGCGAAGCAGCCCGCCGACGAGCAGGTGCCGTGGACCATCAGATACTTGCCGGTCCGGCCGTTGGCCCGGTCGACGGCATTCGGGAAGCCGGTATCGAACGAGAGATAATACGAGGAATTCGGATTCATCAGACCCGGGGTGATCGTATAGAACCCCTCCGGTGCCTGCCGGTCGCCCTCGCGGGTCTTGGGGCCGAGCTGGCCCGACCAGCGACAGATCGGGTAGATCTTCAGGAGGGCGTAGCGGCCGTCGCTGCCCTTTTTCCAGACCTCCATTTCCGCTTCCTTCTTGAAGGTGCGGATCAGGACAGGGTCGGATTGCTGCATCCCCTTGGACTGCATCAGTGCGACGGTCTGTGGGGCGATCGGCGCGATGCTGCGCGCACTCGGGCCGTTGATGCCGGACCCGTCCTGGCAGGCAGCGAGGGACAGGGCCAGCAGGGAAGCGGCCGCCAACATCCGCGCAGTCGCGAGACGCGCCGTCATGGGGAACCTCAATCGTACTACGTGCGCCCGCGGACCTTTTCGGCAACCGTCGAGCGCCACTCCCCAACCCAATAGGCTCGTTAAGCTTGCGCCTTTCTTACCGCAAGGACGCTGGCGCAACACTGCACCGCTCTCTGGGGACATCAGACCGATCCGCGGGTCGCCGCGGCCCCGTTCAAGGATGGCTGTCTTCTCGGACGCGGAGGGGCGGCGGCCGGGCCGCATTCAGAGCTGGCGCTTGTAGCCCAGGTGCGACGGCTCGAATCCCAGCCGTTCATAGAACCGATGCGCGTCCAACCGCCTCTTATCCGTCGTCAATTGGACCAGTGTGCAGCCGCGCGCGCGACACATGTCAATCGCCCAGGTCAACAGCGCTTCGCCGAGCCGCTCGCCGCGTCGTTCCCGGGCGATGCGGACGGCCTCGATCAACCCCCGCCTCGATCCGTTGCGTGAGAGGCCCGCGATGAACGTGAGTTGCAGGGTTCCGACGATGAGGCCATCGATCTCCGCGACGCACAGCAGCTGATGCGGGTCGGCATCGATCTCGGCGAACGCATCGCGGTAGCGGTGCGATGCCGTTTTCCACGGCGCTTCGCGGGCCGATCCGAGTTCGTCGTCGGCCAGCAACGCGACGATCGCGGGGAGGTCCGCCAGGACGGCCCGGCGGAATCTCAGTTCGGAACGGATCATCGTCCATCGGCCTCCGTATCGTCGGCGCGATCATCGCCCTGTCGCGCGTCTCACATGGATGGCCGCCGCAGCCGCTCAGCCGAACAGCGCCGGCTGACGCCCCGCCTCCGCACGGATGATCTCCACGAGGGCCGCATCGTCCGCGGGGTCGGCCAGGCGCAAGCCCACCGGTTCCGAGGGGGTCTGCACGGTGAGCCAGCGGAGCGTCGGCCGCAGGTCCACGGCCTCGACGATCTCCATCCGCGGATGCCCGGTCTCGAGCTGCAGGAAGGTCAGGTGGTTGCGGCTCGCCCGCTGACCCAGGAGGTCGTCGATCGCCTCCACCACGGCCCGGGGCGTGTGCAGATGGCTCATCATCCAGAGCCGGTTATCCGTGCCCGGCGTGTCCAGCGCCGTCCGGATCCGGCGCACGCCCTCGGCGAGGAACGCGTAGTCCGCCGCGTTCGCCGCCGGGTCATGGTGATTGAACACGCATTCGAGCCCGTGCCGCTCCCGGTAGAGCCGGTGGCGCCCGCGCCAGATGTCGGGGCCGCGCCGCTCCGCCTCCGGAATGCTCTCGAGCTGGTCCCGGTCGAGGAGGCCGGAAAAATCGTCCCCGAGGCAGTCCCCGGCCATGCCGGGCATCGAGAAGATCCAGTCGAGCGGGCCCGACCACTGGCGCAGGTCCAGGGTCTTGAGCACGTGCGCCATCTGGCAGTTGCAGCCCAGCGAGATGTGGTTGTGCGGGCCCGGCTCCCGCGCGTCGCGCCGGCCGAGCAGTCGCCCGATCGCACCGAACAGGCCCCCCGTCGCTCCGGGTTCGCTCACAGGGTTCGGCCGATCGCCAGGAACTTTTCCGCGCGCCGGTCGCGGATCTCATCGGGTGCGAGGCCGTCGAACGGGGCGAGCGATTCGGCGATCGCGTCGCCCGCCACGCGGATCGCCCCCTCGCGGTCGCGATGCGCCCCGCCGGTGGCCTCCGGGATGATGCCGTCGATGACGCCGAGCCGCAGCAGGTCCTGCGCGGTGATCTTCATCGCGGTGGCGGCGTCCGAGGCGCGGCCCTGGTCGCGCCACAGGATCGAGGCGGCGCCCTCGGGCGAGATCACCCCGTAGATCGCATGTTCCAGCATCAGAACCCGGTTGGCAGTCGCGAGCGCGATCGCGCCGCCCGAACCGCCCTCCCCGATCACCACGGCGACGTTGGGGACGCCCAGCGCGAGGCAGGCTTCGGTGGAACGGGCGATGGCCTCGGCCTGCCCGCGCTCCTCCGCCTCGATGCCCGGATAGGCGCCGGCGGTGTCGACGAAGGCGATCACCGGCAGGCCGAACCGGTCGGCGGTCTCCATCAGGCGGACCGCCTTGCGGTAGCCCTCGGGCCGGGCCATGCCGAAATTGTGCCGGAGGCGTGCCTCCGTGGTGGCGCCCTTTTCCTGACCGAGCACCAGGACGGGGCGGCCGCGGAAGCGGCCGAAACCGCCGAGGATCGCCTCGTCCTCACCGAAGCTGCGGTCGCCGGCGAGTGGGGTGAACTCGCTGATGAGCCCGCCGCAATAATCGACGAAGTGCGGGCGCTGCGGGTGTCGGGCCACCTGGGTCTTCTGCCAGGGCGTCAGGGTCGCGTAGATCTCGGCGAGCGCCTGGCCGGCCTTGGCCTCCAGCCGGCCGACCTCCTCGGCGATCGAGACCGCGCCGTCGCGCGCGCTCACGGCGCGCAGTTCCTCGAGCTTGGCCTCCAGCTCGGCCACGGGCTTCTCGAAGTCGAGGTAGGTGCGCGTCACCGCCATCGTGTCACAGGTCTTCCCGGGATCCGCCGCAGCGAGGCGGCGGGCGCGAGGTGTTGGCGATGGCGGAGGTGGTGTCAACCGGCCTGTGGCCCGAGCCTGGTCCGGCTCAGCCGTGCGACAGGTCCTCGCGGGCGATCCGGTAGCAATGCTCCAGATACCCGTGCTGGTGTGCACCCATCAGGTCGGTGACCACGGACCACAGCCAGCCGGGGGCGTCGGGGCCCGGGCCGGGTGCGCGCACCGTATCGATCCAGGTTCGGCGTGTGGCCTCGTCCATCTGCCGGCCGTGGGACCGGCCGAGGATCGCGGCGAGGTGCTGGGCGACGCGGACCGCCTCCTGCCGGGAGAACTGCTCGGCGTCGATCTTGAGATCCTGCGGCATCAGCTCACGGACCGTGACGGGCTTGCCCAGGACGTGGCCCGACACCATCCGGTCGCCGAGCTGCGGCGACAGCGCCCGGGCGCCCGCCACCACGCGCGCCGCGTGGTCGGCCGGCATGGCGGCATCGCGGGCGGCCGGGGCGAGGTATGGGACCGCCTCTTTCACGTCGAGGAGCGCGCGGTGCGGGTTCGCGCCGCCGCGGATTTCCACGAGGCCGGCATAGCGCAGGCGGCCGAGCGAGCTGCAGCCCTTGATCCAGTAGGCGGCGTCGAGCAGCCGGATCTCGGCCTCCGTCGCGCCGCCGCCGAGCGCCAGGACGAGCCGGTGCACCGCCGGATCGTGAATGAGCGCCGTGAGGGAGTCCCGCTCGTCGGGCTCGAGGTCGAAGAACCGGCGCCCCCGCGGCAGGCGGTCGGTCCTGCCCTTCAGCCGTTCGCGGGACAGGTGGCGCCAGCGCCGGCCCAGCGCCCGACGCTTCGTGGTGGCGACGATCTCGGATTCGGCGACGTCGCGCTCGGCGTCCTCGGGATCGGCGGCCCCCTCGGCGTAGCCGATGGCCATGGCGTCCATCATCCGGGCGGTGACGATGCCGGGCAGCGTCGCGTTCAGCGCCGCAGTGACCAGGGACAGCGCCAGCCGCACGAGGTCGAAGGCCGGGTTCGCCACCACGGTCTGATCGAGATCGCGGATCGCGATGCCGATCCGCCCGTCGGCATCGGCCACCGCGCCGAGATTGCCGAGATGCGCGTCGCCGCAGATCCAGATCGGCGGCCCCTCGGGCAGGGTTCCGGCCGGCATCCGGGCGATCAGGTCGTAGAAGCGCGCCGTGGTGCCGCGGACATAGGCGTGCGGCGAGGAGGCGATCTTGCACAGGCGGCGCTGCTCCAGCACGCTTGCGTCGCGGCCGGACCGTGCCGGCACCTGCATGTCCATCCGTTCGTCCGCTCCCAACCCCGCCGTCGATCTGTCCCGCGTCCGACAACGCGTGTAGCGACGCTGTGTGCGCCCCGGACATTAAATTCCCGTTCATCAGTCGGATCCGAGCTTTCTGGCGCTGCGGAAAGCTGTAGGTCGCGCCCATGCGACAGAACCTTCATCGATCCGATGCCTACCCACCGCGCCGTGACTGGGTCCGAACTGTCCGACGCTCCCTCGGGACTTGCGCGGCATCTGTGCCAAGCGCGGGACTCACGCGATGAGCGGCGATCCGACCCTCGATACCATTGTGGTCCGACTCGGCCTGAGCTTCCTGGCCGCCTTCGTGCTCGGCTGGGACCGCGAGGAACTCGGCCATCCGGCCGGCCTGCGAACCCTGGTGCTGATCTCCCTGTCGGCCTGCACGGCGATGCTGCTGGCCGACTGGCTGCTGGCACAGACCGCCGGCTCCGGGGGCGGGCTCACCCGGCTCGAACTGATGCGGCTGGCGCAGGGCGTGCTCGGTGGCATCGGCTTCATCGGCGCCGGCACGATCCTGAAGCAGGGCAACATCGTGCGTGGGGTCACCACGGCGGCGACCCTGTGGCTCACCACGGTGATCGGGCTGTGCTTCGGCAGCGGCGCCTGGCCGATCGGTCTTGCCGCTACACTCTCGGGGCTCTTCACGCTCCAGGCCCTGAGCCGGCTCGAAGCCGTCCTGCGGCGGCGCAGCTACGGCACGATGACGGTGGATTTCGGCCCGGACGCGGATCCGGAGGCCCTGCTGGCCGAGGTCGACGCGCTCGGCATGACGGTGAAGGCGCGCGCGCTGGTCCAGGGCGCGGAGGGCGGCAGCCTGCGCTGCATCGGGTCGCATCGGGGGGAGCCCCAGATCTGGACCCTCACCGCGGTGGCCCGGCTGCGGACGGCACGGGCGGTCACGAAGGCCGGCTGGGAGGATCTGAGCTGAGCCCTCCCGCCCGGGTTCAGGCCGCCTGGAGTTCGACCCGGTTCCGCCCCGCCGCCTTGGCCCGGTAGAGGGCGAGATCGGCCCGCCGGAGCATGTCACCGGGATCCGCATCGTCCGCATGCCGCACGGCGACGCCGATCGAGACCGTCACGCCGATGGCGCGGGTCGCCCGCTGCACCGGGAACGGCACGGCCTCGACTCGCTCCCGGATGCGCTCCGCGATCGCCTGCGCCTCGGCGAGGCCGGATTCCGGCAGGATCACCACCACTTCCTCGCCGCCGTAGCGCGCCACGATGTCGACCGGCCGCGTGTGCTGGCGGACCCGGTCGGCGAAGCCGCGCAGCACCTCGTCCCCGGCCTCGTGGCCGTAGCCGTCGTTGATCCGCTTGAAATGGTCGATGTCGAGGATGAGGGCGGCCAGCGCCGCCCGCCGGGGGCCCGGCTCCGAAAACACCGCGCCGAGATGGTTGTCGAGGTAGCGCCGGTTGTGCAGCCCGGTCAGCGCATCGGTCACGGCCATCTGCAGCGACGCCTGCATCGCGCCCCGGAGCGCGTCGGTGAAGCGCCTGCGCTTCACCTGGGTGCGGGCGCGGGCCATCAGCTCGTTGCGGTCGACCGGGCGCATCAGGAAATCGTGCACGCCGAAATCGAGGCCGCGCACCACCCGGGCGCGGTCGTGCTCCTCCGCCAGCATGATCAGCGGCATGGCGCGGGTCCGGTCCAGCGACCGGAGCTGGCTGCACAGGCGCAGGCCGTCGAATCCGTCGAGGTCGAGGCTGACCAAAGCGAGGTCGAACCCCCCTTCGGCGGCCAGCACCAGCGCCGCCTGCGGATCGGGCTCGATCGTCACCGTATGGTGTTGGCGCAGGGCGCCGGCGAGGCGCTCGGCCGAGCCGGGGCGATCCTCGATCAGCAGGATCCGGGCATCGAGGCCGGTCTCGGCGGCGGCCAGCGCCAGGGGATCGCCGATCCCGAATTCGGCGGATGCCAGCGCCCGCTGGCGCAGCTCGTCGGTCACCGCCTTGAGGCGGACGAGGCTGCGCACCCGGGTGAACAGGGCGGTGTCGTCCACGGGCTTCGTCAGGAAATCGTCGGCGCCCGCGTCGAGGCCGCGCAGGCGGTCCGAGGGCTGATCGAGGGCCGTGACCATCACCACCGGGATATGGGCGGTGACCGGGTTGCTCTTGAGATGGCGGCAAACCTCGAACCCGTCCATGCCGGGCATCATCACGTCGAGCAGGACGAGGTCGCACAGGCCCTTCTCGCAGATCGCGATCGCGTCCGGGCCGTTCATGGCCACGACGGTATCGAAATATTCGAGCCCGAGCTTCGTCTCCAGAAGCTTCACGTTCGGGAACAGGTCGTCGACGATCAGGACGCGGGCCGACATGGTTCCTCGCTGACGCGTGGCAGGGCGGCCCGGGACGGGCGGGTCGGGAGACGGCCGCGCATCGAGACAGACGGTTGAGGTTGCCCCCCGCTCGGTCGGGGGGCAACCTCAACGGTGCGCTCCTCCGGGGTCACCGCGGCTCAAGATACGCGCGAACCGTTGCCAAAAACTTCGCGACCGAGATGGGCTTGGATAGGTACGCCTCGCAGCCGCCCTCGCGGATCCGCTCCTCGTCGCCCTTCATGGCGAAGGCCGTGATGGCGATGACCGGGATGGACTTGAGATCGTCGTCCTCCTTGAGCCACTTGGTGACTTCGAGGCCCGAGACTTCCGGGAGCTGGATGTCCATCAGGATCAGGTCGGGGTGATGGGCGCGCGCCAGCTCGATCGCCTCGATGCCATGGGCGGTCTTGAGCGTCGCGTAGCCGTTCGCCTCCAGGAGGTCGTTGAACAGCTTCATGTTCAACTCGTTGTCCTCGACGATCAGCACCGTCTTCTTCATGATCCGTTGTCCCGGTGCTCGCCGATCATGATTAGCGGGCGGTGAAGCCCCTCCGTCACCTTTGTAGCGTTCACATGTTGATGAATGGCAAACCTCTTCAAGGGGATGGAGCTGCCGAGCAGCTCGCCCTCGACGTTCTGCTGTGGATCACGGGGGAGGAGGACCGCCTCCTGCCGTTCCTGGCGGCGACGGGACTCGGCCTCGATTCCCTACGGGCGAGCGTCCGGGAGCCGGCCTTTCTGGTGGGCGTCCTCGACCACGTGATGGGCGACGAGAACGTGCTGCTGGCCTGTGCACGGGCGCTCGAGGTGAAGCCCGAACGCATCGCCGCGGCGTGGCAGCGGCTGTCGCCGAGGCCGGATGACGAGTGGGCGTGAGGCGGATGTCGCGCTCCTCCCCGCAAGCTCGAGCGATCCCGGGCAGGCCCGGGATCGCCAGGGGAGGGGAAACGCGTTTGTTTCTCGAACCTTCGGCGTCCGGCAGAGAAGTGTGAAACCGGTAGCCCGCAGAGGGGGAGGGAGAGCCGCGCGTCTGCCTTTGATCTTTCCTCAGGGCGTGCAGCCCTTCCCCGCGTCCTTATCGCCCTTCCCTGCCGCGGCGTCGATGTCGAGGGTGGTCATGTCGCCCAGGATGGCGAAGTCGCCGTAATCGAGCTTGAGCGCGCCGCTCACGCCGTTCTCGTAGAGATCGAAGCCGAGCGTGTAGATCGGCGTACGCTCGCCAACGCCCTCCGTGTAGTAGCTCAGGCGCACCGGCCAGTGCGGCATGCTGGCGATCGCCCCTTGGCGCAGGGGTTTGTCCCGGTTGGAGCCCGAGGCCGGCGCCGGACCCGTCCCCGTGTGACCGATCACCGCGAAGGTGTCGTAGATCTTCTTGCCGTCGTCGGAGCCGTCGAAGACCTTCACCGAAAGCGTCGATTGGCCCGCCCGCGCCGCCTCGATCAGGCGCCGCATGTGCTCGCTCGGGAACAGAACCGGACCGTCCACGGTGAAGGGCTTGGGCGCGCCCTTCAGCTTCACCGTGACGGCGTTGCCTTGGTCGGTGGCGGTCCCGTCCACCGGGGCGGCGGGCTGGTTGTTGGTCAGAGTCGTCGTCTTGAAGCGGAACTCCCGGCCCTGCCCGCCCTCGAAGGTGGTGCTGCGCATGTCGGACAGGCGTGGGCCGGTCTCGCCGGAGGTCAGTTCCGTCACCTGCCGGGTCAGCATCGTGTAGCCGCGGCAGGAATCCCCCCGGAAATCGATGACGATGCGCCCGCGGGCACTCTCGACCGAACGGCTGTTGCCGCCTTCGTCGAGCGTCAGGTCGTAGACGGCCCGGTGATTGGCGAGCACGATCCCTGGAGCCGAGGCCGGAGGCTGCGGCGAAGCCTGAGCGGGCGCCCCGGGCTCGGGGGCAGGCGGCTCGGAGACGACGGGGGCCGCCTGCGCGCTCCAGGCGGAGACGAGAAGGCCGGCCGTCAGCAGGCGATGGAGGCGCAGGCGCATGGGTGACCTCGGTTCAGAGCTCCTCACAAAACGCCCGGGCACCGGGCGTTCTCCCTCCGATCGCGACAGCGCAGCGGGAGTTTCGTGAGAGGCTCTCAATCAGCGGCAGATAGCAGGCTCCGCGAATCGGGCAATCCCGGGACTACCGGTAGCCCTCGGCCTGGAGGGTGAACAATTCGGCGTAGCGGCCGCCCCGGGCCATCAGGGCGGCGTGGCTCCCCTCCTCCAGCACCCGGCCGCCCTCCAGCACCAGGATGCGGTCGGCCATGCGCACGGTGGAGAAGCGGTGCGAGATCAGCACGGCGGCGCGCCCCGCCGAGAGCTCCCGGAACCGCGCGAACACGTCGTGCTCCGCCTGGGCATCAAGGGCGGCGGTCGGCTCGTCGAGGATCAGGATCTCGGCCGCGCGCATGTAGGCCCGGGACAGGGCGATCTTCTGCCACTCGCCCCCCGAGAGGTCGAGGCCGCCCGCGAAGCGCTTGCCGAGCGGCTGGGCGTAGCGCTCCGGCAGGCGCTCGATCACCGGGGCGGCGAGGCCCCGGGTGGCGGCGTCCGCGATGCGATCGGCGTCGGCGGCGGCCTCGATGCGGCCGACCGCGACGTTCTCGCCGGCGGTGAGGTCGAAGCGGACGAAATCCTGGAAGATCGCCCCGATCCGCGCCCGCAGGTCGTTGAGGTCGTAGGCGGCCAGCGGCACCCCGTCGAGGAGCACGCGGCCTTCGTGCGGGTCGTAGAGCCGGGTCATCAGCTTGACGATGGTGGTCTTGCCGGCACCGTTGCCGCCGACCAGCGCCACCGTCTCGCCGGCCCGCACCGCGAAGGACAGGCCGCGCAGCGCCCAGGTCTGCGTGCCGGGATAGCGGTAGCCGACATTCTCGAAGACCAGCCCGTCCCGGATCGGGCTCGGCACCGGAGCCGGATCCGCGACCGTCCGGATCTGCGGCCGGATCTCGAAAAAGGCATAGAAATCGTCGAGATACTGCGCTTGGCTCGTGATCTGGGTGAAGCCGAGGAGCATCTCCTTGATGCCGCTGTGCAGGCGCTGGAAGGCCCCCGCCAGGAAGGCGAGGTCGCCCACCGAAAACGACCCCGCCACGGTCCGCCAGACGATCACCGCGTAGGCGACGTAATAGGCGAGCGTCCCCAGGCTCGCGAAGGCGAAGCCCCAGCGGGCGCGGGCCTTGGCGAGGCTCCGGTTCTCGGCGAGCAGCCGCCCGGCGACCTCGGCGTAGAGGTCCGTGACGTAGCGGGAGAGGCCGAACAGCTTGACCTCCTTGGCGGTCTCGACGCTGGCGCCCACGTAGCGCAGGTAATCGAGGCGGCGCCGTTCCGGGCTGCGGAACCACGCGAGGCGGTAGCCGGCCTTGGTGAAGTGCCACTCGTTGAGCACGGCCGGCACCAGGGCGGCGGCGATCAGGACCATCAGCCACGGCGTGAAGGCCGCCACGCCCACCGCCAGGGAGGCCAGGGTCACCCCCGACTGGAACTGCCAGAGCACCGTCCCGATCAGGCCTGTCCGGCCGCTGACCTGCCGGCGCGCCCGCTCCAGCCGGTCCTGCTGGGCGCTGTCCTCGAACTGCGCGAGGTCGAGCGCCGCGGCATGGGCCATCAGCCGCAGGGAGGCCGCGTTGGCGTAGAGGTCGCCGATCAGGGTCTCGGTCAGGTTGGTGAGGCGGCCGGTCAGGTCCGAGGCCAGGGCGAGCCCGAACTCGGCCGCCACCAGACCGGCAAGCCGCGCCCGTGCCGGATCGGCGAGCCACTCGGCGATCCCGCCAATCGGCGCCGACCGGGCGTGCTCGGCCACGATGCCGTCGAGGATCAGCTTGGCAATGTACAGGGATAGGACCGGCAGGCAGGCCGCCACGAGACGCAGGACGAGGCTTGCGGCCAGCATCCGCGGGCTCGCTGCGGCGATCTCCCGGATCAGGGTCGGCAGATGGCGCAGGGCGCCGAGACGCGTGCCCGGGTTGGCTGCCCGATCCGTCATCGGGGTGTAATCCAGTGCCGAAGAGCGCCGGCTGGTTGGCCGATACGCGACAAAAGCATAAACTGTAGCATTATAGTGGCTTAGACCTCGTCGAGTGATGCGTGCTCAGCGGACCTGCGATCCTCAGAATTTCACTTCTTTTCATCATCGCCGGCCTGCTCGCCGCGGTGGTGCAGGTCCTGTTGCCGAGCCCGGGGCCTGCGCCGGTATCGCCGCCCGCGCGCCCACCCGCTCAAGTGGTCGAGTCACCGGCGATCGTCCAGCCGGCACCGCCGACGCCCGCCCCGGTCCCGGCGGCCGGGCCTGATCGGCCGCCAGGCGCTCCCTCGCAGACCGCGACCCCGCCCCAGACCGCCGTGGCGCCTGCTGCCCCGGGCCAGATGCCGACCGACGCCCTCGCCTTCCCGTCCGATCCGGTCGCGCCGGCTCAACCGCAGGCGCAGGAGGCGGCCGGGCAGGCCGAGGTCGAGAAGGCCGAGGACAGCGCCGGCCCCCGGGCCCTGGCGGTGGTCGATCTGAACACCGCTTCGGTCGCCGATCTCAACCGCCTGCGGGGCGGGGGCGCCATCGGTCGGGCGATCGTCGCCAAGCGCCCCTACGCGTCGGTGGATCAACTGCTGTCGAAGCGGGTGCTCAGCCGCGGGGTCTACGAGCGGATCAAGGATCAGGTCACGGTGCGGTAGGCGGCCGAGGGTACGGATTTACCGTACCGAGGAGGCTTCGGCACTCGCTCAGGCAGCCTCGCGCAAGACGGAGGCAGCCCGCAACGCCCTCCAGGACGAGACTGTGCGCCGGACCGGCAAACAGGATCTGGCCGGGGGACGTCGGATTTCGTCCGCGCACTCCATCAACGGGCCGGACCGAATCCGAAGCCTGTCGACAGGGCTCACAAGGGCGACGATTTCCCGCCCACCGATATCGAAGCCCGGTAGAGAGACCCGGGCCTCGATCGCGCAAGTCCGACGCCGAGGGCCGATTTGCCCTCAGAGCGTCGTCCCAAAGATCTCCGCGACCTGCGGGATGTCCTTGTCGCCCCGGCCCGACATGTTGAGCACCATCAGGTGCTCGGCCGGGCGCTGCGGGGCGATGTCGAACACCTTGGACAGGGCGTGGGCCGGCTCCAGGGCCGGGATGATCCCCTCCAGCATCGAGCAGAGCTTGAACGCCTCCAGAGTCTCGGAGTCAGTGGCCGAGAGGTATTTCACGCGGCCCATCTCGTGGAGCCACGCGTGCTCGGGGCCGATGCCCGGATAGTCGAGGCCCGCCGAGATCGAGTGCGCGTCGGCGATCTGGCCGTCGCCGTCCATCAGCAGGTAAGTGCGGTTGCCGTGCAGCACGCCCGGCTTGCCGCCGGTGAGCGAGGCCGCGTGCAGGCCGCTCTCGACCCCGTGGCCCGCCGCCTCGACCCCGAAGATCTCGACCTCGCGGTCGTCCAGGAACGGGTGGAACAGGCCCATGGCGTTCGAGCCGCCGCCGATGCAGGCGATCAGCGAATCCGGGATCCGGCCCTCCTGCGCGATCATCTGCTCGCGGGTCTCCCGGCCGATCACCGACTGGAAGTCGCGCACCATCGCGGGGTACGGGTGGGGGCCCGCCACGGTGCCGATGCAGTAGAACGTGTCGGCGACGTTGGTGACCCAGTCGCGCAGGGCCTCGTTCATCGCGTCCTTGAGGGTCTTGGTGCCGGATTCCACCGGAATCACCTCGGCGCCGAGCATCTTCATGCGGAAGACGTTGGGCGCCTGCCGGGCGACATCGACCGCGCCCATGTAGACGATGCACTTGAGGCCGAAACGCGCGCAGAGCGTCGCGGTGGCGACGCCGTGCTGGCCGGCGCCGGTCTCGGCGATGATCCTGGGCTTGCCCATCCGGCGGGCCAGCAGGATCTGGCCCAGCACGTTGTTCACCTTGTGTGAGCCGGTATGGTTCAGTTCCTCGCGCTTGAAATAGACCTTGGCCCCCTGCCCCGCCGGCGCCTTGGCGCGCAGGTGCTCGGTGAGGCGCTCGGCATAGTAGAGCGGGCTCGGCCGGCCGATGTAATGGGTGCCGTAGCTCGCCATGTCGGCCGCGAAGGCGGGATCGATTTTCGCGGCCTCGTAAGCGGCTTCCAGCTCAAGGATCAGCGGCATCAGCGTCTCGGCGACGAAGCGGCCGCCGAAGATGCCGAAGCGGCCGCGCTCGTCGGGGCCGGTGCGGAAGGAGTTGGGCTCGGGGGCGATGGTCACGGGACGGATCCTGCGCGCGAGGGTCGATCTGTTGCCGGGTGCCTAGACCCATGTCGCCGCCGCCGCAATGCGGCCTGCCGCCCGCGGGCCTTTGTGCGAGCACGGCGCAGCGGCCGGGCTCGGTCTCACAGGATGGCGTCGATGCCCTTCCGGCTGGCCAGGGCGAGCAGCTTCAGCGACGGGCCGCCGGGCTTCTTCTCGCCCCGTTCCCATTTGCTGACCAGCGACGTGGTCACGTTGAGGGCTCGGGCGAAGATCGCCTGGCTCATCTGTGCGGTCTCGCGGATGGCGCGGATCGCCTCCGGCTCCAGGTCCTCGACCGGCGTCAGGCACGACAGGTCGAACCGGCGCATCGTCGCCTTGTCGATCGCGCCGCCGGCGTGAAGGTCCTTGGCGATCCGGTGCGCCGACCGGAGCGCGTCACTGCGATAGGGCGTCTTCAGGCTCGCCATCGTCGATCCGTCTCCAGCTTTGCGCAGCGGCGACCCGCTCCAGCGCCTCGTCGCTGAGACAGACCAGGGTCGCCGCGAGGTCGCGGAACACCTGCGTCTCGGTCTTGGTCAGGTTCGCCCTGGCATTCTTGGCGAACAGGTGCAGGAAAATCGCGATCTTCCCTCGCTCGTAGACGATGATGCTGCGGAAGCCGCCGGAGCGGCCCTGTCCGGCGCGCGGAATGCGCTGCTTGATCAGCGCCAGCCCGAGTCGCGCATCGATCAGGTCGCGTTCGGCGCGAGCGACCGCCTCGCGCAGATCGTCGTCGGTCACCTTCTGCTTCGCGGCTCGTTTCGCGAAGTCGAGCGGCAGGAAGATGCGCATGCGGCAGCCTCGTGGGGCGCGGCCCGCTCGAGGATGTGCCCATAGGATGTGCCCATGTCCTGCGCCCGAAGGCTTGCGTCTGCCTGTGCTGCTGCATCCCTCAATCACCCCTCAGCAACAGGTCTAGAAATTATGGTCCTTCGTACCATGGTTCAAGGCCTGGACTGCGACGGATGGCGATCGGTGGCAGCGGCTCGGCGTGGCGTATCGGCGTCGCAGCCCGCGTAACCGGGACGCGGCCGGTGGCGAACGATCTCGCGCAATACGCAAGACGCATCTGCGCAGCTTGCAAGAGGACAGCATGGCTTTTCGCGACACGATCCGCCCGCTCCTCGGGGCAGCCCTCGGGCTCGGCCTGGCGACCGCATTCCTCTTGCCGCGGCTGCCGGCTTTCGCCGAGGAGGCCCCGCGCCGCCTGCCGGAGGCCGCGACCCAGGCGGGCGAGGCGCCGGGCGCCCACTTGGCCGTGTTCGCGGGCGGCTGCTTCTGGGGCGTACAGGGGGTGTTCCAGCACGTGCGCGGGGTGACCGGCGCGGTCTCGGGCTATGCCGGGGGCACGGAGGCCGACGCCGATTACAAGACCGTTAGCGGTGGCGGCACCGACCATGCCGAGGCGGTGGCGGTCACCTACGATCCGGCCGTGATCCGCTACGACGAGCTGTTGCGGATCTTCTTCTCGGTGGCCCTCGACCCGACCCAGCGCGACCGGCAGGGACCCGATACCGGCCGGCAATACCGCTCGGCCGTATTTCCCCGGGATGCCGAGCAGGGCCGGATCGCCCGCGCCTATCTCGACCAGCTCGACGCCGCCAAGGTCTACGGGAAGCCGATCGCCACCCGGATCGAGCCGGGCGCGACGTTCTACCCGGCGGAAGGCTACCACCAGGACTTCATGGCCCGGCATCCGGGCCATCCCTACATTGCCGCCAACGACGCGCCGAAACTGGAGGCGTTGCGGGCCCTGTTCCCGGAGCGGACGGCGGCGCAGCCGGTGCTGGTCAACCGCCCGCCGGCGTGAGCGACGGCGCGCTCTATTCCTCCGGCGGCCGCGGCCTTCCGAAATCCGGCGCCGCGGTCTCCTGGCCCTGAGCCACGATGCTGCGCCGGATCGCGCGGGTGCGGGTGAACATCGCGTGCAGCGCGTCACCGTCGCCCCAGCGCACCGCCTTGGCCAGCGCCGAAAGATCCTCGTTGAACCGGCCGAGCATCTCCAGCACCGCCTCGCGGTTGTTGAGGAAGATGTCGCGCCACATGGTCGGGTCCGAGGCGGCGATGCGGGTGAAATCGCGAAATCCGCTCGCCGAGAACTTGATCACCTCGGATTGCGTCGCCTCTTCCAGCTCCGCCGCGGTGCCCACGATGTTGTAGGCGATCAGGTGCGGCAGGTGGCTGGTGATGGCCAGCACATGGTCGTGGTGTTCGGCACTCATCGTCTCGACATTGGCGCCCATCCCCGCCCACAGGGCGCGGACGATCTCGACCGCCGCCGGGTCGGTGCCCTCGGGCGGAGTCAGGATGCACCAGCGGCTCTGGAACAGGGTCGCGAAACCCGCATCCGGCCCAGAAAACTCGGTTCCCGCAATCGGGTGGCCGGGGACCAGGGCGACGCCGTGGGGCAGATGCGGGCGGATGGCCGCCACCACGGCACCCTTCACCGAGCCGACATCCGACACGATCGCGCCGGGCTTGAGATGCGGCGCCAGTTCGGCCGCCGCCGCGCCGATGGCGCCGACCGGCACGCACAGGATCACGAGGTCGGTCTCAGCCGCGCCCTCCGCCGGGTCGCCGGTGACGATGTCGGCGATGCCCAGTTCTCGGACCCGCGCGCGCACGGCCGGGTCGCGGTCCAAAGCCACGATCGTGCGGGCGAGGCCGTAGCGCCGCGCCGCTCGGGCGATCGAGGAGCCGATCAGCCCGAGGCCGACGATGGCGAGGCGGCCGAGAGGGGCCTCGGCCGGGGAGGTCTCAGGCATGCAGGCCCCGCACGAAGTCGCCCAGCGCCGCCAGGAAGGCCGTGTTCGCCTCCGCGCTCGCCACCGTCACCCGCAGGGCGTTCGGCAGGCCGTAGGCGGTGACGCGCCGGGTGATCAGCCCACGTTCGGTCAGGAACGCGTCCGCATCCGCGGCCGAGCGGCCCGGTTCGTCGGGGAAGTGGATCAGCACGAAATTCGCCACGCTGGGCGTGACCGTGAGGCCGAGCGCCCGGGCGCCCTCGGTGAGCTTGGGCAGCCACTCGGCGTTGTGGGCGGCGGCAGAGGCCATATGCGCCTCGTCCGCGATGGCGGCCGAGCCCGCGGCGATGGCCAGCCCGGAGACGTTGAACGGACCCCGGATCCGGTTGACCGCGTCCACGACATGGGCCGGCGCCACCATCCAGCCGATCCGCACGGCGGCCAGCCCGTGGATCTTCGAGAAGGTCCGGGTCATCACGACGTTCTCGGATTCCAGCGCGAGTTCCAGCCCGGCCGAGTAGTCGTTCGCCCGCACGTACTCGGCATAGGCGCCGTCGATCACCAGCAGCACCTGCGGCGGCAGGCTGGCGTGCAGGCGGCGGATCTCGTCGAACGGCAGGTAGGTGCCGGTCGGGTTGCTGGGATTCGTGACGTAGACGATCCGGGTCCGCTCCGTGACCCGGGCCAGGATCGCGTCCACATCGGTGGTGAAGTCGCGCTCGGGCGCCACCACGGGCTCGGCGCCAGAGGCCAGGATGGCGATCCGGTAGACCAGGAAGCCATGCTCCGAGTAGATGCCCTCGGTCCCCGGCCCGCCATACGCGTAGGCCAGAAGCGAGAGCAATTCATCCGATCCCGAGCCGCAGACGATCCGCTCGGGATCGAGCCCGTAGCGCTTGGCGATCGCGGTGCGCAGGGCCGTGGCGCGCCCGTCCGGATAGGTCTCCAGCTTGGCGGTCGCCGCGTGGAGTGCGGCCAGCGCCGCCGGGCTCGGGCCGAGCGGCGTCTCGTTGGACGAGAGCTTGTAGACCGTGCCGCCGCCGG
>NZ_JALNUM010000006.1:0-108042 GCF_026540795.1 Methylobacterium sp. GC_Met_2 | reverse complement strand
ATCAGCGTCCAGCCCGCGGATGCGCGGCTGCATAGGCGCTCATCAGCCGGGCGGCATCGACCTGGGTGTAGAGCTGCGTGGTCGACAGCGAGGCATGGCCGAGCAGTTCCTGGATCGCACGCAGTTCCCCCTGTCGGGCGAGAAGATGGGTCGCGAAGGAGTGGCGCAGGGCATGGGGCGTGGCGCTCTCCGGTAGGCCGAGGGTGCCCCGGGCACGGGCGACCGTGTACTGGATGATCCGCGGGGAGAGCGGGCCGCCGCGGGCGCCGACGAACAGGGGCCCCTCCGATGGAAGCGGCAGCGGGCAGGCGGCGAGGTAGTCGGCGACCGCCTGCGCCACCACCGGCAGGATCGGCACCATGCGCTGCTTGCCGCCCTTGCCCAGCACGGTGACCTGATCGATGCCCGGCAGCGGGGCATCGCGGCGGGTGAGACCCAGGGCCTCCGAGATACGCAACCCGGCGCCGTACAGCAGGGCCAGCACGGCGGCATCCCGGGCGAGCACCCAGGGCTCGCGCTCCTCGCCGGCGCGGATCCCCGTATCGGTGAGCGCCACCGCGGCGGAGACCGGCAGGGGGCGGGGCAGCCGTCGCGGAACCTTCGGCGAGCGCACCCCACCCAGCGCCGAGACGGTGCCGTGGCCCTCGCGCTCCAGGAAGCGCGCGAAGGACCGCAGCCCGGCCAGCATGCGCATCAGCGAGCGCCCGGAAACCTCGTCGGCCCGGCGCGCCGCCATGAAGGCGCGGATGTCGCGCACCTTCAGGGCGACCAGCATCGGGATGGTCGGCGTGCCCAAACGACCGGCGAGGTGGTGGAGGAACTGGCGCAGGTCGCGCCCGTAGGCCTCGACGGTGTTGGGCGCCATCCGCCGCTCGCGCGCCAGCCCGTCGAGCCACGCCAGGACCATGGCGCGCAAGCGCGCGTCGCCGGGGAACAGCAAAAGGTCGGCGGTGGAGGCGTGCGCGTTCATGGTGCCAATCGACCGGATCAGCCTTGCCGGAGACTTAACACGGCCCGCCGTCCAGGCCCGAGACTCGCCTCATGGGAGAGGCCGTGCCAAGCTTTGACCATGACCCTCCTCGCTTATGCCGGTGCCGCCCTCGCGGAGATCGCCGGATGCTTCGCGGTCTGGTCCTGGCTCCGGCTCGGTCGCTCCCCTCTGTGGGTGCTGCCGGGCCTCGCATCGCTGGCGCTGTTCGCCTGTCTGCTGACCCTGGTGGACAGCCCTGCGGCGGGTCGTGCTTTCGCGGCCTATGGTGGCGTCTACATCGCAGCCTCAATCCTGTGGCTGTGGCTCGTCGAGGGCCAGCGGCCGGACCGCTGGGACCTCACGGGGGGCGCGATCTGCCTCGTCGGCACGGCGATCATCCTGCTCGGCCGCCGGCCCTGAATCAGCGGCCCATCGCGTAGAACTCGTCGTTCGGGCGTAGATCCGTCACGCTGGCGATCCGGTTCGACAGGGCGAAGAGTGCCGTGATCGAGGCGATGTCCCAGATGTCGTCCGGGCTGAACCCATGCCCGCCCAGCGCGGCGTAATCCTCCGCCCCGACGGCTTGAGAGCGGATCGCCACCTTGACCGCAAAATCCAGCATGGCGCGCTGGCGCGGGGTGATGTCGGCCTTGGCGTAGTTGACCGCGATCTGGTCGGCGATCCGCGGGTCCTTGGCCCGGACCCGCAGGATCGCCCCGTGGGCAACGACGCAGTAGAGGCAATCGTTGGCCGCGCTGGTGGCGACCACGATCATCTCGCGCTCGACCTTGGTCAGGCCGCCGGGCCGGTCCATCAGCGCGTCGTGATAGGCCAGGAAGGCGCGGAACTCCTCCGGGCGATGCGCCAGCGCCAGGAAGATGTTGGGCACGAAGCCGGCCTTCTCCTGCACGAGGGCGATACGGGCGCGCAGATCCTCCGGCATCTCGGAGAGCTTCGGCACCGGGAAGCGGCTGATCGGGGTCTCCGCGCTCATCATCGTCCTCACGAAATCCGCGTCTTGGTGAAACCAAGCGTTCACGATACGTACGGCAGCCTCGGGCCGTTCGTCGAGCCGTTCGTGGACCTGTGGAGCATCATGACCAGCCCCGTCCGCATCCTCGGGATCGATCCCGGGCTCCGCCGCACCGGCTGGGGCCTGATCACCGCGCAGGGGTCCAAGCTCACCTACGGCGCGTGCGGCGTGGTCACTTCGGACGGCGACCTGCCCCTGGCCCTGCGGTTGCGCGAGCTGTTCGAGGGGATAGGCCGCATCGTCGAGAGCCAGCAGCCCGACGAGGTCGCCGTGGAGGAGACCTTCGTCAACAAGGACGCGCAGGCGACGCTCAAGCTCGGCCATGCCCGCGCCATGGCGCTGGTGGTGCCGGCGCTCGCCGGGCTGCCGGTGTTCGAATACGCCGCAAACCTGATCAAGAAGACCGTGGCGGGCTCCGGCCACGCCGAGAAGGTGCAGATCCAGGCGATGGTGCGCTTCCTGCTGCCGAAGGCCGAGTTCCGCGTGGCCGACGCCGCCGACGCGCTGGCGATCGCCATCACCCATGCCAGCCACCGGGACTCGCACGCGCTCCGCAAGGCGCATATGCAGGCGGGCAAGCGCCGCAGCCTCACGGGCCAGGCGGCCGCGGGGCAGGGGCTCGAAGGAAAGGGCTTTTCCGCCGCAGCCGCCGCACGCATCGAGGCGGCGCTCGCGAAACAAGGCTGATGGGATCGGGATCGACTTGGTGGGGGAAGTAGGACTCGAACCTACGAAGCTTACGCAGCGGATTTACAGTCCGCCCCCTTTGCCGCTCGGGACATTCCCCCAAGGCGGGTTTTTTCGCCCGCGGCGCCCTTATGGTGAGGGGTGGGCCGGGTGTCAACGCTTCTCGTGCGCCGATCCGGCACCGGGCTGTGCAGCGCCGCTCCGCTGGCACGCAGCCGTACCACCCGTCCGGAAGAAAACGCGAACGTTCCGCGACGGAAGGGATTCACAAAGGAATCCCGATCGGCCACGGTGGGCGTATGTCGCCCTGCTTCGTCGGCCATTGACCCGTCCCGCCCCGTCCCTGCGGTCGCACCAGCGTACGCTGATGGCCCTGGTGGCGGCCATGGCGAGCGGGGAGGCGGGCGCCGTCCGCGATATCCTGGCGGCGGTGACGCCCGGCGGCGGCAAGTCGTTGCTGCCGGTGATCGCCGCCCACCAGTTGATCGCGGCGGGTCTGGTCGAGCGTGTGGTCTGGGTGGTGCCGCGGGATTCTCTGCGCCTCCAGGCCGAGGAAGCGTTTGCCGACCCGCTCTGGCGCGCAGCCTTCGGGCACGTGCTCAGCGTGCGCGCGGCCGACAACGAGCGCGATCCCGCACGGGGGCTGTCCGGCTACATCACCACCTATCAGGCGATCGCCGCCGCGCCGGCCCTCCACTTCGCCGAGGCGCGGGCGCACCGCACCCTTCTGGTGATCGACGAGGTCCATCACCTGCCGGCCCCCGGGCGGCCGGGAGCCGACGAGGGCAGTGCCGAGGATGCGGAGGCCGGGGCGTGGTCCCGAGCCATGCTCCCTATAATGGAGGCCGCCACGTTCCGCCTCTATCTGTCCGGGACGCTGGAGCGGGCCGACGGCAAGCGCATCCTCGGACTGCCCTACCGGGCCCCCGCACCGGGGCGCGGTCCCGAGCTCAATCTGGATACACCCGGGCTCGCGGTGATCGGCTATTCCCGGTCGCAGGCGCTGGCCGAGCGGGCCGTGCTGCCGGTGACGTTCGGGGCTATCGACGGCGAGGCGAGCTGGCTCGAAGGCGGCCGGATCGCCGGGGACAGCCCCCGGGTCGGGCCACACCGCCTGGGCGCCGGTTCGGTCCGCATCACCACACGACCAGCCCTGTTCACGGCGCTCCGCACCGGCTTCGCCCGCGACCTTCTGAGCGAAGCGTTCCACGCCACGAAGCGCCTGCGCGCCCGGCGCCGGGCCGAGCGCGATCTGCCGCCCGGCGAGGCGGTGCGAGGCCTCGGCAAGCTCCTCGTGGTGGCGCCCGATCAGGCGAGCGCCCGTGCGTACCTCGAAACCCTCCGGGGCTGGATGCCGGCGGGGCAGGGCGCGCGGGACGTCCGGCTGGCCACCTCGGGCCAGGGGGATGCCCACGCGGCGCTGGCCGCCTTCCGCCTGACGCCGGAGCCGGCGATCCTCGTGACGGTGGCGATGGCCTATGAGGGGCTCGACGCCCCTGAGGTCGCCGTGGTGGCGGCCCTCACACATATCCGCTCGCGCCCCTGGCTGGAGCAGATGCTGGCCCGGGCCACCCGGGTCGATCCGCATGCCGGCGCCTACGACACGCAGCAGGCGCTGGTCTTCCACCCCGACGACCCGCTCTTCGCCCGGTTTCGCCTGGAGCTCGAGACCGAGCAGGGCAGCAGCATCCGGCCCCTGCGCGAGCGGCCGGCCAGCGCCGTCGTGCCCGAGCGGACTCATTGGCGCGACGAGGATCCCGGAGGGATCACCCCGCTGGAGAGCAATGCGATCGGTCTTCGCTATGCCCTGCTGCGCCCGCGCCTCGTCGAGCCCGCCCCGGCGGCCCCGGCACCCGAGCCGCCCTCCGTCACCGAACGGACTCTGCGCCAGAGGCTCGCCGCCACGGTGGCGGCCCAGGCGGTGGAGGACGAGGCGTCGCTTCGGGTGGCCCGCGGCAGCAACCTCGCGCACCGCTACAACGCTGTTCTAAAGCGCGTGCTCGGCAAGGGCCGCGCGACCATGACCCTGCCCGAGTTGGAGGCCGCGCTCGGCTGGCTTGAACGCAACCGCCTGTCGGACCATCTCGACTGCCTCGATGGCGATACGCGCTACGCGTGGTCTGCCCGCCAGCGCCGGGGCCGCTGGACGCTGGAGCGCGCCGCCCGACGCTGAAACGCTACGGGACCGAGGAGAGCGCCGTGACCGAGATCCTGCCTGTCGCCGGCCCGGCCTTCGCCGCCTTCACGGCGACCCTGACCGAGCCCACCCCGCCCACGGCATGGCCGGCCCCGTTGGCCGCGCTCTGGTGGCTGGCGCAAACGCCCTCCGGACCGGGTTCGACCAGCTGGGAGCAGGCCCACGCCCTCGTGCAGGCGGAACCGGGCCGCGATGCCGCTTGGGTGCACGCCCATCTCCATCGCATCGAGGGTGACGCGGGGAATGCGCGCTACTGGTACGGGTGTGCCGGGCGCACGGATCCGCACGGAAGCGTGGCCGAGGAATGGGCCACGATCGTCTCGGCCCTGCTCGACCAGGTCTAAATCCCAGTTTTGTGAGGGATCGAAATACGATCTGTCGTCGTTCCTGGCGGCACCTGTGCATGGGACGGTCAAGTGAAAAGCCTTCGAACCACCGCCAGATCTATGACAATTTATTTTGACAGTTCGCTCGATCGCCCGTCTGCGTGACAGAAGTTTCATAGTTACAGGGTCGGTCACTCTGCAACTTCAGATTATGTTCATGAACACCAGAACACGCCCACGTGATGCAGCCGTGGAAATTGTCCTCATCCAAATTGACTACGTTGTTTTTTGACTCGCATAAGCGCGAAAACTGATTATGGCTGATCGCGTAGATTTTGGTTCAGGGGAACTCACTGGTCGTCGTGATAAGTTTGGTTTGCTTGATTAGCGGGATCGCCCTCGCTTACAGTTCGCTCCATGATCCCGCCCGCGCCGCCGTGCTGGAGCGCTGGAGCGGCGTGTGTCTCGTCCTCGGTCTGAGCCTGCTCGGCGTCGCGCTCCACGGCGCCCACGGATAGAATCCGGGCGGCGGTGACCGAGTCGTGGCATCCGTGTCGGAACGCCAGGCTAGAACCGCCCGTTAAACGCCCGCCCGGTACGTGAGCCGGGCCACATTTATCGGAGCGGACTCATGAGCCTCCTCGGCAGCATCGTCGGCAAGATCCTCCACCCATTCGGCGGCGGGACCGCGGATGCCGCGCCCGCGCCAACCGCAGGCTCAGGCGGCCCAGCCGGCACCAGCACCCCGTCGACACCCTCGGCACCCGGCACTGCGGGCGGCAGCGAGCCCGTGGACGTCGCGGCGGTCCTCACCGGCCTTGCCGAGAAGAACCCGCAGACGCTCGACTGGCGTCACTCCATCGTCGACCTGATGAAGCTGCTGGGCCTCGATTCCGGCCTTGCCTCGCGCAAGCAGCTCGCCGACGAGCTGCACTACAGCGGCGACAAGGACGACTCGGCCACGATGAACATCTGGCTGCACAAGCAGGTGATGCAGAAGCTCGCCGAGAACGGCGGCAAGGTGCCGGACGATCTGAAGCACTAGAACCACGACGGAGAGTTGCCGGACTTCCTGGGGGCATCGCTGCCAGGGGTTGGTCCCGAACTCTCCGACACTCCGATGCAACGCCGTTGAGCTAGACCATCGTGCCGGTTTCGATCACCGGCACGATGGTCTAGGCTTACGCGCGATTGCAATGTGATCGGGCCCGGCTCGACGCAGGCGGACCAAGCGAAGGCATCGTGCGGGAGCGGTTCATCGCCTCGGTGGTGCTGGTCGCGGCCTACTCTGCCGCGGTGACGTGTGCCTCATCACGCTCCACCGAGACGCGCAGCGCCTGGAAACACCTGATCCAGTCTGCCGCCATGCCGCGAGACCGTGCCGTCGCGTTCAGCGACCCGCGGCTTGCCGAGATCGTCGCCCCCATCGCGCGCGGCGATACCGCCCGCATCGCTGCCCTGGCGGACGACACCGATCTGTCCGCCCATGGCGACCAGAACGTAACCCTACTCGAATGGGCGATCTGGAAGCGGCAGCCACGCGCATTGGCGGCCTTGCTCGGGGCCGGCGCCGACCCGTCCGAGCCGGGCATGGACCAAGAGACCGTCGTGCACATGGCGGCGATGGTCGAGGACCCGCAATGCCTGACGATCCTGCTGTGGCACGGCGCACCGGCCGAGCCGGAGAGCCCGCGCGCCGGTTGGATGCCTCTGTTCCGCGCAATGCAGAGCAGGCGTGAGGCGCAGGTCCGGTCGCTGGCGCAAGCCGGAGCCGATCTGCACCGGATCGATCACTTGGCAACTCGCTGCTGCATCTGGCCGCGCAGGGCGGCCCGAACTCGTGGGTGTTGAGATTGCTGGAGGCAGGGCTCGACCCGAGCCTGCACAATGCGCAATGCGCATGACAAGACCTTCCAGCCGTACATCCTCACCATACCCGAAGGCCTGCTGAACGACACCAGGCGACGGACCCGCGCCGCAATCCGCACGCGGTTGACCATTCGCGGCATCCCGATGGAGGAGAGCCGCTGACCGGATCGGCGAGGCCACGTCCGGCCTTCGCGCGTCAGCGCCCGGTCCGGACCCGGGTCCAGAGCCGTGTGACGAAGCGCTGGGTGCGGTCGTCCCAGGCGGTGTTGGTCGAGAGGCGCTGCATCGTCGCCTCGTCCGGGTAGATGCCGGGATTGTTCAGAATCTCGGGCTTCACGAATTTCTTGGCAGCCAGATTGCCGCTGGCATACGAGACGAAGTTGCTGTTGGCCGCCGCTACCTCGGGCCGCATCATGTAGTCGATGAAGGCAAGCGCCTCGGCCGGGTGGGCAGCATCCTTCGGGATCGCGAAGGTGTCGAACCACATCAGCGCGCCTTCCTTGGGCACCATGTAGGCGATCTCGATCCCGTTCTTGGCCTCGTCGGCCCGGCGCTTGGCCTGCATCACGTCGCCCGAATAGCCGACCGCCACGCAGATATCGCCGTTGGCGAGCGCCTGGATGTATTCCGACGAGTGGAACTTCCGCACGGTGCCGCGCACCTTGAAGAGGGCGTCGGTCACCAGGGTCACGTCGTCCCAGCGCTTGGAATCGGCCTTGGCGCCGAAGGCCGGCAGCATGCTGGGGATCAGATCCTCCGGGCTGTCGAGCATCATGATCCCGCATTCCTTCAGCCTATTGGCCGAGGCGGGGTTGAGGACGAGATTCCAGGAATTCACCGTGGCGTTAGCGCCCAGGCGCTCGCGCACGGCGGCGACGTTGTAGCCGATTCCGGTGGTGCCCCACATGTAGTCGACGGCGTAGGTGTTGCCGGGATCGTAGGCCGCGAGCCGGCTGGTGACCTCCGGCCAGAGAGTACCGAGATTCTTCAGCTTGGACTTGTCGAGCGGCAGGAAGGCGCCGGCCCGGATCAGCCGCTGCAGGTAGGGACCGGACGGCACGACGATGTCGTAGCCGGACCGGCCGGCCAGCAGCTTGGTCTCCAGGATCTCGTTGTTGTCGTAGGTGTCGTACACGACCTTGATCCCGGTCTCCCGGGTGAAGGTTTCGAGCACCTGCGGGTCGATGTAGTCCGACCAGTTGTAGATGTTGAGGACCCGCTCCTCCGCGGCCCGGGGCATCGCGGCCGAGCCCAGCGCCGCCAGGACGGCGAGGGAGGCGGCCACCAGGATGGAGCGGCGGGGAAAGCTCACCGGCTTCTCGCTGCCACGACTACGATCTCGACGAGATATTCGGGGGCGGCGAGCTTGGCCTCGACGGTGGCGCGGGCCGGCGGATTCTCAGGTGACACCCAGGCATCCCAGGCGGCGTTCATCTCCGCGAAGGTCGCGATATCGGCGAGATAGATTGTGGCCGAGAGGATGCGCTCCTTGTCGCTGCCCGCGGTCGCCAGCAGCCGGTCGATCTCGGACAGGATCTGCTGGGTCTGGATCGTCACCCCGGTCCCGACCGTGTCGGCGGCGACCTGCCCGGCGAGGTAGACCATGTCGCCGAAGGTGACGGCCTGCGCCATGCGCTTGCCCGGCTCGATCCGCTGAATGTCCATACCCGTCTCCAACCTCCCGGAACGGGCTTATCTGCCGTCGTGGCGGGCCGGCCGTAAAGGGCGTTGCGTCCGCACAACGCGGGTCGCAGCGGAAATTTGTGATCCTGTCGCAGGGTGCGGGCAACCGTCGCGGGGCCCGAAGCGTTCTGCCGGCATCGACAATCAAGCACTGGGGTTTGTTATGGGTATCCTCTGGACCGTCATCATCGGGTTTCTCGCCGGCGTCATCGCCAAGTTCCTCATGCCGGGACCGAACGAGCCGTCAGGCTTCATCCTGACCACGATCCTCGGCATCGTCGGTGCCTTCGTGGCGACCTTCCTGGGCCAGGCCATCGGCTGGTACGGGCCGAACCAGGGGGCGGGCTTCATCGGTGCCATCGTGGGCGCCGTGGTGGTGCTGTTCATTTACGGCTTCATCGCGAGCCGCCGCACCACGACCTACTGATCTCTCCGGCACACCCGGAAACGACGAGGGGCGCCCCGCGGGGCGCCCCTTTTTTGTAGGACCGTGTCCCGTGCGCTCAGAGATGCTCGGAGGCGGCCTTCACGGCGCAGTGGCCGGTCGCGCCACGTACCGCCAGCCCGACGCCCACGACGAGCGCCAGCAGGCTTAGGAGCTTGTTCGGTCGCGGTTGCGCGGCCGCTGCCGCGATGCCGAGGCCCAAGGCCACCGAGACGGCGCGCTCCGTGGTGGACAGGTTCGGCTGCCCGCTGAAGATGTCGTGCATCATGTCGTTGGCCATGGAAGAATCCTTTGGTGTGGGGTCGCCGGGCGAACGCGGACCAGCGAGCGGCGTTCCCGCCGCGACCCGGTTCCGATGGCCGAGACCGGTCGGTGTTGCGCTACAGGTTGCTCCCTTCCGCGAGCCAGGACGATAACCCGCAAAGAAAAAGGCGCGGCCCCGGAGGACCGCGCCTGTCTTAAAACCCGCGCCGGCCGGAGCCCGCGCGGGTGTACTGATGCTTACTCGCCGGCCTCGCGGCGGCGCTCGCCGCGATGGCGGCCGCCCTCGCGGGGCTCGCGCGGCTCGTCGCCGCGCTCGGGCCGGTCGGCGTCGCGCTGGGCCTTCACCTTCTCGGTGATGTCCTCGCCGGTCTCCTGATCGACCACCTTCATGGACAGGCGGATCTTGCCGCGATCGTCCTGGCCGAGGAACTTCACCTTCACCTTGTCGCCGTCCTTGACGACATCCGTCACCTTGGCGACGCGGTTCGCGGCGAGCTCCGAGATGTGGACGAGGCCGTCCTTGGCGCCGAAGAAGTTCACGAAGGCGCCGAACTCCATGCACTTCACGATCGTGCCGTCGTAGATCACGCCGACCTCCGGCTCCGCCACGATCGAGCGGATCCAGTTGTAGGCCGCCTTGATCGCCTTGCCGTCGGCCGAGGCGATCTTGACGATGCCGGTATCCTCGATGTTGATCTTGGCGCCGGTCTTCTCGACGATCTCGCGGATCACCTTGCCGCCGGTGCCGATCACGTCGCGGATCTTGTCGGTCGGGATCTGCATCGTCTCGATGCGCGGCGCGTACTCGCCGAGCTCCGGACGGGCGGCGGTCAGGGCCTTCGCCATCTCGACGAGGATATGGGCACGCCCGTCCTTCGCCTGGTCGAGGGCGACCCGCATGATCTCCTCGGTGATGCCGGCGATCTTGATGTCCATCTGGAGCGAGGTCACGCCCTCGTCCGTGCCGGCCACCTTGAAGTCCATGTCGCCGAGGTGATCCTCGTCGCCCAGGATGTCGGACAGGACCGCGAAGCGCTCACCCTCGAGGATGAGGCCCATGGCGATACCGGCAACCGGACGGCGCAGGGGCACGCCGGCATCCATCAGCGACAGCGAGCCGCCGCAGACCGAGGCCATCGAGGACGAGCCGTTCGACTCGGTGATCTCCGACACGACGCGGATCGTGTACGGGAACTCGTGAGCCGGCGGCAGGACCGGGCGGATCGCCCGCCACGCCAGCTTGCCGTGGCCGATCTCGCGACGGCCCGGGGAGCCCATCCGGCCGGTCTCGCCGACGCTATAGGGAGGGAAGTTGTAGTGGAGCAGGAAGCGCTCCTTGTAGGTGCCGTCGAGCGAGTCGATGAACTGCTCGTCCTCACCGGTGCCCAGCGTGGCGACCACCAGGGCCTGGGTCTCGCCGCGGGTGAACAGCGACGAGCCGTGGGCGCGGGGCAGAACGCCGACCTCGGAGACGATCGGGCGGACCGTCTTCAGGTCGCGGCCGTCGATGCGCGAGCCGGTGTCGAGCACGTTCCAGCGCACGACCTTCGACTGCGCCTCCTTGAAGGCGGCCTTGACCTTCTCGGCCGGGTACTTCTCGGCGCCCTCGGGGCAGAGGGCGGCCATCACCTTCGCCTTCACGGCGTCGACGGCGGCGTAGCGCTCCTGCTTGACGGTCTTGGTGTAGGCGGCGCGCAGTTCGGTCTCGCAGACCTCCAGCACGGCCTTCTCGACCTCGCCGTTCTCCGGCGCCTGGAAGTTGCGCGGCTCCTTGGCGGCCTTCTCGGCCAAGCGGATGATCGCCTCGATCACCGGCTGGAAATGCTTGTGGCCGAACATCACGGCGCCGAGCATCACGTCCTCGGACAGCTCCTTGGCCTCGGACTCGACCATCAGCACCGCGTCCTGCGTGCCGGCGACGACGAGGTCGAGGGAGGATTCCTCCTTGGTCTCGGTGACCAGCGGGTTCAGCCGGTAGCCGCCGTTGATGTAGCCGACGCGGGCGCCGCCGATCGGGCCCATGAACGGCACGCCCGAGAGGGTCAGCGCCGCGGAGGCCGCCACCATGGCGACGATATCGGGGTCGTTCTCGAGGTCGTGGGTCAGGACGGTGACGACGACCTGCGTGTCGTTGCGCCAGCCGTTGACGAAGAGCGGACGGATCGGGCGATCGATCAGGCGGGAGACCAGGGTCTCCTTCTCGGAGGGCCGGCCCTCGCGCTTGAAGTAGCCGCCCGGGATGCGGCCGGCCGCGTAGGCCCGCTCCTGGTAGTTCACGGTGAGCGGCATGAAGTCGATGCCGGCCTTGGGCTCCTTCGTGGCGACCACGGTGGCGAGCACCGAGGTCTCGCCGTAGGTGGCGACCACGGCGCCGTCGGCCTGCCGGGCGACCTTGCCGGTCTCGAGGACGAGCTTGCGGTCGCCCCACATCAGCTCTTCGCGTTGAACGTCGAACATTCTTGATCTCTTCCTTGCCTGCGGCGGGCGTTGGCCCGGCGCCGCCGGGGGCAAGACGGCGAGACACTCCGGGTGGAAGTGTCTCGCGATCCTGCCCCGATGCCGACGCCTCGAAGCGGCCCGCTTGTCGGGAGGCCGGACCCATTCCGGCAGCCCGTGATCGTGAAACGCGGCCCCGGGCCGGGCCCGGAACCGCGCGATAGACGCCTTAGCGGCGGATGCCGAGACGCTCGATGAGGGCGCGGTAGCGGGCCTCGTCCTTGCGCTTGACGTAGTCGAGCAGCGAGCGGCGCTGCGAGACCATCTTCAGAAGGCCGCGCCGGGAATGGTTGTCCTTGGCGTGGGTCTTGAAGTGGCCGGTCAGGTTCGCGATCCGCTCGGTCAGGATCGCCACCTGGACCTCGGGAGAACCGGTGTCCTTGGCGTCCTTGCGGTGTTCCTTGATGAGCGCGGTCTTGCGCTCTGCCGTGATCGACATCGCATGCCTTTCGGGTTGTGCTGATCGGATGCGGCGCCCCGTCCGGGCGCGCGCAAGCTCGGCGTTCGGCCAGTGCCGGGATGTCGTCCAGCACGGTCACAGCGCAAAGCGGTTCAAGCCCCGCCCGGTAACCCGGGTCGAGGCAGCGCGATCCATACACGAAACCAGCGGTTATGCCAGCCCCGGGGCCTGTTGCGGTCGAGCCGCGGCACGCGGCGTCTCGGCCAGGAGCTTGGCCAGGAACTTGGCCAGGAAACGGTTAACGCCCCGGTGCTAAGCGGAACCCGCACGAAACGCGGCCCGGCGATGAACGGCACCCTCTCGGATGCGTGTGGTGTCCTGCTCGCGACGCTGCTCGGCGTTCCCCTCGTCCTCCTGCCGGGCTACGCGCTGGGCACGATCACCGGCGTGCTCGCATTCCGGACCTTGCCGCCGGGCCAGCGTGCCCTGTGCGCTTCCCTCCTCGGCATCGCGCTCCTGCCCGCCCTCGACGCACTGCTGATCCAGGCAGCCGGCGTGCCCGTGGCAGCCTTGGCGAACGCGGGCCTCGGGCTCGCCGCCCTGCGCCCGGCTCTCCGCGACCTGCGTAGCCCGCTCGACCGGCCGGCCCTGGCGCTGGGTGTGCTCTGGCTCGGGATCGTGACCTACGCGCTGATCGACATCGACACAGGCACCGTCCTCCACCAGCCACTCACGATCATCGACTTGGTCAAGCACGCGGCCCTGACCCGGGCGATCGTCGAGCACGGCCTTCCGCCGGTGGACCCGTTCTTCGCCCGTCCCGAGCGGGCCGGGTACTACTACTTCTTCTATACGCTGACCGCCCTCGTGGACTGGGCCGGCGGCCGGCTGGTCGACGGGCGCACCGCCTTCGCGAGCCTTGCCGTCTGGACCGGAATCGCACTCCTCGGCCTGCTGGACCGGCTGCTGGCCGCCACGGGGCTCGCGCGGGATATTGCACCCCGGCTCCTGCGCCGAGCGGTGCTCGTGCTCCTGCCGGCGGGCGGCCTCGACATCCTGCTGGTCTTCTCGAACCGAGCCGGAACGGGGTTCTGGATCCCTGTCCCGGAATGGCTGAACGAGCAGGTCGTCAACTGGCCGACCTCCCTGGTCTGGGTCCCGCACCACGTGGCCGCCGCCCTGGCCGGCTGGCTCGGCCTGCTGGTGCTGGCCCAACGCGCCGACGGGGCGACGCCGGATCGCCGGGCGGAGGCAGCCGCGATCGCCACGGCGGGTCTCGCCTTCGCGGCCTGCGCGGGGCTGTCGATCTGGGTCTGTCTGGGCGCGGTCGCAGCGGCCGGGATCTGGCTCGCGCTGCTCGGATTCGAGCGCCGCTGGCGCGACGTGGCCCGGCTCGCGGCGGCCGGGTTTGTCGGCGCGGTCCTGGCCGCGCCCTACCTCGTCGGCATCCTGGCGAACCGGGCCGATACCGGCGGCACGATCCGGTTCGCGATCCGACGCTTCGGCCCACTGGAGCAGATCTACGACGGGCCGGGCCTCGACCTCCTCCGGTTGATTCTGCTGCCGATGAACTACTACGTCGCGCTGGGTGTGTTCGCAGGCGGCGCGCTGCTGTTCTGGCACGTCGTGCCGCGCCGGGAAGCCCATGCCCGCGAGGCGAGCCGGCTGCTCACGATCTGCGCCGCGGCCGGCCTGCTGCTCGGCGGGTTCCTGCGCTCCGCGATCCTCAACAACGACCTCGGCGCCCGCGTGGTCCTGCTGGCGCAGGTCTCGGCGCTCGTCTGGACCGCCGTGGCCCTGACCCGCACGAGCCCGGGCCCGCGGCTCAGGCTCTCGGGATCGCTCGGCGCGCTGCTGGTCCTCGGATATGCCTCGACCCTCTACGGCTTCGTCGGGATGCGCGCCTATCCCGCGGCGGAGCATCCGCAATTCGCCATCCTCAACGGGCGCCCGGATATCGATCGGTCGCTGCGCGCAGCCTATAGCTGGGCCGGCACGCACCTGCCCGTGGATCTCGTCCTGCAAGCCTCGCCGCTTCCGCGCCGCGTGTTCGATTTCGGCCTCTACGGTACGCAGCCCGTGGCGGTGGCCGATCGCGAGGCGCGCCTGTTCGGCGCGGCGCCCGAGGCGGTCGCGGCGCGCCTCGCCGCCGTGTCGCCGATCTTCGACGCGACGCTGCCGGCCGCGGAGGTGCGCCGCCGGGCGGCCGCGGCCGGGATCGGCGCGCTGGTGGTCACCGCGGCGGACGCCGCCTGGCGCGAACCCACGTCTTGGATCTGGCGCACCCGGGCGGCTTACGCGGACCCGCTCGTGCGGATCCTGCGCGTCGAGGACCTCGATGACTGATTCCTTCTCGCCCAGCACCGGGCGGATCCTGCGCTGGATCGGCGCCCAGGCGCTGCTGCACGCGGGGGCCCTGGCTCTCGGCTTCGGCGTCTTCGTGCTGCTGTTCCAGACGGATCTGTGGTCCGGCGTGACGATCCTGTTCTACCGCGGCCTCCTCCTGCTGGTCGTGGCCTTCCTGATCACGCTGGCGGCGACCGTTGCGCTCGCTGGCCTTGGCCGCCGCTGGGGGCTGCGGCGGCGCGATGCCCTCGGGGCCTGCGTGCTGTCGCTGTCCCTGAACCTGAGCGGCTTCGTGATCCTGCCCGTCACGGTCGACCGCTCGGTCAGCGTGTTCCTGCTCGGGCAGATGGCGGCGCATCCCGATGAGAGCTTCGACGCGGACCGCGCCCGGGCTGTGTTCGACGCGGTCTACCTCGGCACGTTCCGCCAGATGGAGCGGCGGCTCTCCGAGCAGAAAGCCTCGGGCAACGTGGCCCCGACCGCGGACGGCTACGTGATCACCCCGCAGGGCCGCGCCTTCATCCGCTTCGCCGGCGTGGTCGCCCGGCTCTTCCGGACCGATACGCGGCTGATCGCCGGGGCGCCGGCACCCGAGGCGGTGCCGGCGCCGACCCTGAGCCTGCGCCGGGAGCCTCCCAAATAGGGGCCTCGACGCGGGACGCAGACGGTGATCCAGTCTGTTCGAAAGTGGGGCCGCGCGTCTGGCACAGGCCCCGCGGCGCGCCTTTTGCCCTGCGGAATGTCGGGCGATCAGGGAGAAGGCGTGGGATGGCGGAATCGGCGGCGACCAGGGGTGGCGTGGCGGCACCCGGGCAGGACCGCATCCTCGCCCGGAGCCTGACCGCTCCCGGCCTCATCGCCATCGGGCTCGGCGCCACGATCGGGGCGGGCATCTTCGTGCTCACCGGGACGGCCGCCGCGCAATATGCCGGGCCGGCGCTCAGCTTATCCTTCGTGGTAGGCGGGATTGCCTGCGGGTTCGTCGGCCTGTGCTACGCCGAGCTGGCGGCGATGATCCCGGAGGCCGGCTCTACCTACACCTACACCCGCGAGAGCCTGGGCCGGCTTCCCGCCTGGATCATCGGCTGGGACCTCGTGCTGGAATTCGCCGTCGCGGCCGCCACGGTGGCGGTGGGATGGTCGGGTTACGCGCAGTCGCTCGCGGCTGATTTCGGCCTGCGGCTGCCGGCGGCGCTCGCGGGGGCGCCGGGCGAAGGCGGGATCGTCAACCTGCCGGCCGTCGGCATCGTGCTGCTGCTCACGGCTCTGCTGACCCGCGCCACCCGGGAAACCGCGCTGGTGAACGGGCTCTTGGTGGCGTGCAAGATCGCGATCATCCTGGCCTTCGTCGGCGTCGGCGCCGTCCACCTCCGTCCGGAACTCTGGCACCCCTTCATACCGGACAATGCCGGGACCTTCGGCGCCTATGGCTGGAGCGGCGTTTTCCGCGGCGCCGCGGTGGTGTTCTTCGCCTTCGTGGGCTTCGAGACGGTGGCCACCGCCGCGGGCGAGTGCAAGGCGCCGCAGCGCGACGCGCCTGTCGGGCTGATCGGCTCGCTCCTGATCACCACGGTGCTGTACGTGGCGATGGCCGCCGTGCTCACCGGCCTCGTCCCGTACCGCGACCTCGACGTCGCCGATCCCGTCGCAAAGGCGGTCGACGCCATCGGGCTCTCGGGCTTTGCGATCGTGATCAAGATCGGCGCCCTGATCGGCCTGACCACCTCGGCGCTGACCGCCCTCTACGGGCAGGGCCGGATCTTCTTCGCCATGGCCCGCGACGGGTTGCTCCCGGAGGTCTTCTGCCGGGTCCATCCGGTGACGCGGGCGCCCGCGGCCAGCCAGACGGTGATCGGCCTGTTCACGGCCGCTTTGGCCGGGCTCGTGCCGATCGACATCCTGGGCGAGATCGTCAGTATCGGCACGCTGCTGGCGTTCTGCCTCGTCTGCACGACGGTGCTGATCCTGCGCCGGACCGATCCCGACCGGGCGCGCCCGTTCCGTGTGCCGGCGGCGCCTCTCACAGCGGGGCTGGGCATCCTGTCCTGCCTGGTGCTGATGGCTTCGCTGCCGGCCGAGACCTGGATCCGCCTCGCGCTCTGGCTGGCGATCGGGCTCGCCCTCTACGTCGGCTACGGAAAGCGCCACGCCCGGATCAGCTGAGGAGATCGAGCGTCGCGCGGCTCAGCCTGTCGAGGATGCCCGAGGCGCTGAGATTGGCCTCGTAGTTCCGGACCACTTTCTGCAGGTCGGCCGACTCGGTGGCGGCATTGACGTTCGGCAGCTGGACGTAGCCGCGGCGGTCGGCGACGACGTTCGACGGGTCGTAGCGCGTGCGGAACGCGCCGGTGTCGCGCACGATGCGACCCACCGGATCGCGCGGGTTGTCGGCGACCACGGGGGCGAACACCGCGATCTTGCGGGTGTAGGGCGCGCCGCCCGGCGTCTCGGACACCGAATCGGCGTTGGCGAGGTTCTCGGAGATCGCCCGAATCCGGCCGCCCTGGACCTGCCGACCCGCGGCCAGAACGTCGGACGCCGCGTGGAGGGCGCTGGTATCCGGCATGGGCGGGGCCTCATCGGCGGGTGGAACTGAGCCGGACGAACCCTTGCCAAACAGGCTTAACCTGCGGTTAAGCGGCCCGCCCGGACAGGCTCACCGCCTCCCGCAAATCCCGGCCGTCGGTGAGCCGCAGGCCCCGGCGGCGCAGGGAGGCCAGCATCGCGCGATCCGGGAACGGGCAATAGGGCAGGACTTCGAAGCTCCGCCCCTCCGGCAGGGTGCCTGTGCGCGCGACCTCGTCGAGCAGCCTGTCCAGCATCCCCCGGCCGTGGGCGTGGAGGGCCACGGCCGCCCGGGTGGCGGTGGTGCCAGCGGGCAGAGGCACCGCCTCCTGGGACAGGATCGCGCCGGTATCGATCGCTGCGGCGAGCCGGTGCAGGGTCATGCCGAAGCTACCGGGTGAGTCCGCCAGGGCGTGGATCGTCGGCACCGGGCCGCGATGGCGCGGCAGCAGGCCGGGATGGCCGTTGATGCCCCCGAGCCGCGCCAGCCCGATCGTCTCCGGCTTCAGGATCTGGTCGAAATGGTAGGTCAGGATCAGGTCGGGCGCCGCCGCGCGCAGCCTCTGCGCGACCTCGGGGCCGTTGACGTCGTCGACCGTGAGGGTCGGGATGCCGAGGCGGCGACAGAGGGTCTTGAGCGGCGTCGCCTCCGGCGTATCGCCGCTGCCGGTCGCCGCCTGGGTCAGTGGCGCGAGCGGACGCAGCAGGTCCGGCAGCCCGAAATTGACCGCGAGATAAGGCAGTATGCCGGCGCCCGAGCGCGCGAGGTGCCGCCGAATCTGCCCGGTCAGACCGCCGCTCGACGGCCGCTCGGCATTGGATAGGCCCACGAAGACGATGTCGGCCCGATGATCGGCGACGAACCGGCGCACCACGCGGGCGTTGGGCAGCGCCTCCAGGACGAACAGCGCGATCCGGGGCCGGGCCATCAGCGCCGCTCCCGCCTTTGAAACCGGAACGCGTACAGGCTGGCGCGGCGAATGCCTTCCGGGAGGAGCAGAACGGTCCGCGCCAGGGCCGCGAGGACGAACGGGAAGGCGATCACGTCGCGATCTTTCGCGATGCCCTTGGCGATGTGCACGGCCGCTTCGTCGGCGCTCATTTCCAGCGGGCGCCAGCCCTTCAGCTCGCCGCCCATCGGGGTCTTCACGTAGCCCGGCGCCACGACGTTGACCTTGACGCCGCGCGGCCCGACCTTCTGGCGGAGCGCCAGCCCGTGCGCCACCAGCGCAGCCTTGGCGCCGCTATAGGCCGGTGCATCCTGCAACGGCGCATAGGCCGCCAGCGACGACATCAGCGCGATCTGGCCGCGACCACGCTGGAGCATCAGGGTCAGGCTGGGCAGCACCACGTTGAGCGAGCCCGTGTAGTTGATGTCGGCGGTCTCGAACGCCGTCTCCTCGGTCTCGACCTCGCCCCGCTGATTGCCGCCATTCACCGCGGCATTGGCGATCACGAGGTCGAGGGGCTGGGCTGCATCCACCCGGTGAACCAGCGCGATCGCTGCCGCTCGGTCGCGGGTATCCAGGCGGGCGACCTCGACGACGGCCCCCTTGGCGCGGCAATCCCCGGCGACTCGTTCGAGGCGCTCGGCGTTGCGTGCAACGAGGATAAGGCTCGCGCCGGTCTGCGCGTAATGGCGCGCCAGCGCCGCGCCGATACCACTCGACGCGCCGGTAATCAGGATGCGAAGCATGCGGCGGGTTACGCCGGCCCGTGTGGAAAGATCAAGGGTCGGCGGGACTCACAGGCCAGGAAAGCCCTCGGGCGTAAGCCCTCAGTAGACCGGCGCGAGTTCCCCATCGCGCATCGTCCCTTCGCGGATCGCCCGCGCGGCCGCCAGCATTGAATCGGGCAGGGCAGCCTCCATGCGCGGCACCGAGCCGGCCACCGACCGGTCGATCGCCTCCTTGGAGAAGAAGCCGCCGTTGACCTGTGTCCGGTGCAGGACGACCCGGCGGAAATCGGCCATCAGGCCCATGTCGGGCGGGGTCGGGTTCGTCCAGAAGCCGTCGAGGTCGCCCTGATGGGTCAGGCCGGCCATGTTGTAGATCGCGGTGCCGACCGCATGGGTCGGGCAGCCCATCTCCAGGGACAGCATCCCGACCGTCGAGTTGACGATGACCACACCGCGGGCCCCCTTGATCAGGGCCGGCAGATCGCCGCCGTCGATGAAGTCGAGCCGGTCGCTCACGCCGTGGCGCCGGGCCGAGGCGCGGGCGAACTTGCGCCAGTTGATCAGGCCGCTGTCCAGCGGGTGCAGCTTCACGAGGAGCCGGGTCGGCGCCGCCGAGGCGTCCGCGAAGGACTTGATCACCCGGTCCATGAAGCCCTCGACGCCGAGGAACGGCGAATGGACCCGGATCTGGTAATCGCTGTCGAGCTGGAGCGGCAGCAGGAAGTAGTCGCAGCCGACCGCGCGGTAGATCTCGTCGCAGCGCGCCGCCTCGCGGCGTGTATGGGCGCGCCGGGCGAACTTCTTGATCCAGCCGGCATACTCGGCCGCGATGTGGGTCGGCCGGTGGCTGCGGAAATGCGGATAGAGGTAGGGGAACAGGATGTTGGCGAGGTTGTAACCGACGTCCCAGACGCTCCGGCGCGCCATGTCGCCCGTGGAGGGCATCGCCCGGCCGGGCTGCGGCAGGCGCCGGGCCAGCGCACGGATCTCGTCGGCGGTGCGGGGCAGGGACGAGAAGCCGTTCACGCCGCCGAGCTCGCAGGTGATCCAGTTCGGGCGGATGTAGCCCTCCTCGAACACGTGCACCCGCAGGCCGCGATCCTCGGCGATCATCCGCGCGGCCTTGTGGAACGGCCGACAATCGCCGAACAGCACGATATCGGTGATGCCCTCGCGGGTCAGGTAGGCCTCGAGATAGATCCCCCAGGCCTCCCGGCGACCGCGGTAATTGTCGGCCGCGCCGTTCCAGAACAGCCAGTCGCCGGGGCAGAGATTGATGCGCCGGACCTGATGGCCCCGTGCGCGCAACGCCGTCCCGAGATCGGAAAAGAACGGCGTGGCGATGCCCTGCAGGAAGAGGAAGGTCGCCGGGCGGTCGCGGAGGGCGTCGGAGGCGGGTTGTTGCATTCCGCGGCGCTTCTTCCTTGACCCTGAGACTGGCCCAACGGGCCGGCACGTTACCGTGAGGTGGCACGAGCCTCGGCGGCCCCGCAATCCGAGGGGGCGCTGCAGCACGGCTTTTCCGCACCCGCGTGGCCCGTCTGCAACGGTCGCGCTTTTGCGGCTCTCACTCGGATTGAGCGACCAATCGCGGCGACGGTATGTCCAAATCCCTCCAGGGGTATGGCGCTTGTGCCGGACCGTCGGGGTTGTCCCCGAAATCCCACACCTGCGAGCCCCGCGCCATCCATGCGAAAATGCGCTACAGGCGGGCGAACGTCCCGACCGCGCGGAGCCCGACAACCAGAGATGCCCCAATAGCCATGCCCCCTGAACCGACCCTGTCGCTCTACGCGACCGGCCGGACGATCCGCCTCCTCCGGGCGGAGATCGAGGCCGCGACGGGCTTCGCCTTCGGGCAGGCGCGCCTCGGCGACGTCGGCGCGGTCTGGGGGGCGGGGCGCGCGGCCGACCGGCTGCTGAGGCTGACCGGCCGCCGCCGCCTCGTGGTCGCGCCCGGACCGATCCTCAGTCCCTACGACGATCCGGAGCGCGGCTTCGCATCCCTGCGGATCAGCCTCGACGGACGGCCGCTCGGCGGGGAGGGCGGCGTTCACTACCTCGATCCCTGGACCCGGATGCCGGTCGACCGCGCATCCTGCGCCGAGCGGGTGGCGTGGCTGGAGGCGCGCTTCGCCGAGAACGACCGGCGAGTCGTCTATGTCGGGATGTCGCGCTGGAAGCGGCCGGCCCTCGACGTGCTCGGGGCCGGACCCGCGGGGCGCCCGGTCCACACCATGACCACCGAGGCCGCGGTCGCGGCAGGCCAGCGCCACCAGGGTCGCTTGCTCGCCTGGGCAACCCGGGCGCCGGGCCAGCTGGAGGCCGCCTGCGCGGAGGCCGGCCTGCCGCTCGCCCGGGTGGAAGACGGGTTCCTGCGCTCGGTCGGCCTCGGCGCGAGCTTGCAGCCCGGCGCCTCGATCGTGGTCGACGATCTCGGCATCTACTACGACCCGCGCCGGGAGAGCCGGCTGCAGCGCCTGCTGGCGGAATCCGAGTTCACGCCTGACCTCGTCGCCCGGGCGAAGCGCCTGCGCGAGGAGGTCGTGGCGCGCCGGCTCAGCAAGTACAATGTCGGACTCGACGCGACCGCCCTCGACTGGCCCGCCGGGCGCAAGATCGTGCTTGTGCCGGGCCAGGTTGAGGACGACGCCTCGGTGCGGCACGGCTCCCCGCTGGTCCGCTCGAACCGGGCGCTGCTGGAGGCGGCGCGGCGGCGCAACCCGGACGCGTTCCTGCTCTACAAGCCGCATCCCGACGTCGAGGCGGGTTTCCGCCCCGGCATCATCCCGCAGGCGGAGGCGCTGACGCTCGCCGACCGGATCGTCGCCGGCATCAGCATCGTCGATCTCTTGGACCGGGTGCATCACGTCGAGACCATGACATCGCTCGCCGGGTTCGAGGCGCTGATCCGCGGCCTGACCGTGGCGACCCATGGCCGGCCGTTCTACGCGGGCTGGGGTCTGTCGGAGGATCTGGCACCCGGGGCCGATCGCGGCCGCAGGCTCGACCTCGACGCGTTGGTGGCGGGGGCGATGATCCTCTATCCGCGCTACCTCGACCCCGTAGCGATGAAGCCGTGCAGCCCGGAACAGCTCCTCGACCGCCTGAGCGCGGCCCGGGACGCGGCCCCACGCAGCGCCCTTTCGATCGGCCGCGCCGCCCATTGGGCGATGCGCGCACGCTACGGCCTGCTCAATCCGATCGTGCGGGCGCTGCGCAGCCGCCGGGGCGTCGGCCGCGAGGCCGGTCCGCATTGAGCAGGTTTCGCAAACGTGGCCGCCGGTTTTCCGACAAAAACCTGCGACAGGCCAAGACCCTAAGGCGCAACATGCCAGCGAAATCAAAGTGATAGCGCGTGCGGCTCATGTCGACACTCAGAAACACGCCACCGGGCCGGCTCCTTCGCTGCGGGTTTAGGAACCGCCCACAACACGCTGCTTCCGCACACTTTTCCCCGGCAGTGCTGAACCTGTCCCACGCCGAGTGTTTCGAGTCTTGACGACGTTCCTCACCGCCACCGGCCTCGCACTCGCTCTCTGCCTTGTCCTGGAGGTGGTCGCGGGCGATTCGATCACCCGGGCAAGCCTCGCCCCCCGCGACCTCGCCTTGCGGCTGCTGGGCTATCTGCTGATCCTGTTGTTCTGGTTCGCATTCTCTTGGCGGCCCTGGCTGGCCGGGCTGACCCTGGTGATCTCGGTGACGGCGCTGATCTTCGTCAGCCGGGCCAAGCGCTCGGTGATCGGCGAGCCGCTGCTGTTCAGCGATTTCGCCCTGCTGCCGCAGGTACCGCGCCACCCGCAGCTCTACTACATCCCGCCCCTGTGGCATCCGCGCGTGAGCATCCCCGTCCTTGTGACCCTGGGCGCGACCGCGCTCTGGTATCGGACCGAGCCGAGCGTGCTGCCGGCCGCCGCTCTCCCGCGGATCCTGGCGCTCCTCGGCCTGCCGCTGCTGCTCGGTCTGCTGGCCTGGGCCGCGCCGCGCCCGCCGCTCGCCCGGCTGGTCACGCGCTGGTTTCCGCGCCCCGACCTTGAAGGCGACGTGGCTCGGGTCGGCCTGCCGGCGAGCCTGCTGGGCTACACCGCCCGGGACTTCGCGGGCAGCGAGCCGGTGCCCGAGCCGCCTGTGCTGTCCCCCGGACCGGGGGACGACGTGGTGGTGGTGATCCAGCTCGAATCGTTCATCGATCCGGAGCGCCTGGGCGGCCCGTCCCTGCCGGCGATGGCGCTGTTCCGCAGCCGGGCCGCGCAGTACGGCCGCCTCCAGGTTCCGGCACACGGCGCCTACACGATGCGCAGCGAGCACGCCGTGCTCACCGGGCGGCCCTCCGAAACCCTCGGTTTCGGTCGCTACGACCCCTACACGTCACGCAGCGGCGACGAGCCCACGAGCCTCGCCCGGCTGGCCCGCGGCCGCGGCTACGCCACCCTGTTCCTGCACCCGTTCCACCGGGATTTCTTCCGCCGGGCGCAGGTGATGGAAACCTTCGGCTTCAGCGACCTCGTGATGGAGGAGGCCTTCGCCGGGGCCGAGCGGGTCGGGCCGTATGTCGGGGACGTGGCGCTGGGCGAGCGCCTGCTGGCGGAGGTCGGGGCGCGGCGCACGCCCCTGTTCCTGTTCTGCGTGACCATGGAGAACCATGGCCCGTGGAAGCCCGGTCGACTCCCCGGGATCGACGATCCGCAGGCGCAGTACATGCACCACGTGGTCCATACCGGGCAGATGGTGGAGGCGGTCCTCGCCGGGCTCGAACGGCTGGCCGGCGAGCGGGGCCAGACCATGACGCTCTGCGTGTTCGGCGATCACGCCCCCTCGCTCCCCGCCTGCACACCTGGTTTCGGCGGCCGGACGACGGACTATGCCCTGTTCCGGTTCGGACGGCCGGTGCCCCCCCCGCGGCGGCTCGACATCACGGCCGACGCCCTGGGCCGGGAACTGCGCGGTGCCATTGCCACCGCGCCTGCGGACAGCGCCGCCGCGACGTGATATGGTCAAGCTTGCCGGCGCGAAGCGTGGCGGTGCCACGCTGGTGACGCATTGGCGGCGGATGATGCAGCGCTCCGCGAGGGCGATCGCACGGCCGTTAAAGCGATCGCAGCGTTTGGCGATCTAACTGGATGTCCCGGTCCGGGCCAGCGATGGCGCGGGATCGGCTGGAGAAGACTCTGTGATGCTGCGTAAGACGGCGCGCACCGCCCTGATGGCCGCCCTGGCGGCCGGATCCGTTGGCGGATGCACGTACCTGCCTGCGGCGGGTCCGACGGCGAGCGCGATTCAGGCGGGCTCGGAGGTGGCCACCGCCGATGGCGGCCTGCTGGCCCGCTACGAGATCATCGACGTCAACCCCGCCGTCGTCGAGGCCCTGCGCGGTCGTCCGCTCGACAGCCTGCTCGCCTCCTTCGGCGATCACCGCCCCTCCGCCGAGCCTGTCATCGGCATCGGCGACATGGTCTCGGTCTCGATCTGGGAAGCCGGGTCCGGCGGCCTGTTCTCCGGTCCGCTGGTCGCCGACCGCTTCTCGGCCGGGTCCAAGTCCGCCCTCATCCCCGAACAGCCGGTCGGGCGCGACGGCGCCATCTCGGTGCCCTACGCCGGCCGCATCAAGGTCGACGGCCGCCGGCCCCAGGATGTCCAGACGCTGATCGAGAGCGAGCTCGCCGGCAAGGCCATCCAGCCGCAGGTGCTCGTGTCGGTCACCCGCCCGATCAGCCAGGCCGTGACCATCACCGGCGAGGGCGCGGCCGGCGCCCGCCTGCCGCTCTCGGGCCACGGGGACCGCATCCTCGACGTCATCGCGGCCGCGGGCGGCAACCGCTCGCCGGTCTCGGAGACCTTCGTGCGGCTCTCCCGCGGGCCGGTGACCGCGACCGTGCCGCTGACCACGGTGGTGTCGAACCCCAAGGAAAACATCTACCTGCGGCCCAACGACGTGCTCACGCTCGTACGCGACCCGCAGACCTTCCTGGCGGTGGGTGCGCTGGGACAAGCCACCGAGCTGCCGTTCCAGGCCGATGGGATCACGCTGGCGCAGGCGCTGGCCAAGGCGCGTGGCCTGTCGGACTTCGCCGCCGACCCGTCCGGGACGTTCATCTTCCGGTTCGAGCCGGCCAGCGTGGTGCGGCGGCTCAACCCGGGCTCGAAGCTGCTCGGCACGCCGCTGGTCCCGGTGGTCTACCGGATCGACATGCGCGACCCCAACAGCCTGTTCGTGTCCCAGGCGTTCCGGATGCGCAACCGCGACCTCGTCTACGTCTCGAACGCGCCGTTCACCGAGCTGTCGAAGGTGCTGACCGCCTTCAGCGGCGTCACCGGCCCGATCGCCTCCGTGGCCACGGCCTACGCCTACACGAAGTAGGCAAGGCGCCGGCCTCCGGGCCGGCGATCAGTCCGACAGATCCCGAACGAGAAGGGGGCGCGGATGATCTCCGCGCCCCCTTCTCGTTTTCAGCGAAGACCGATCGCGATCCGGGGCGCGCGGCCCCGGACGCATTCAGGCCCGCTTGGCCAGCAGCTGCTCGATCAGCGAGCCGCCCTTGTCGATCGCCGTCATCTCCTCGGCCACCGCGTTCACGGTGTCGCGGATCTGGTCGGCAGTATGCTCGGAGGTCAGGAAGAAGCGCAGGCGCGAGGCCCGCTCCGGCACCGCCGGGTGGATGATCGGCTGCACGTTGATGCCGCGCCGGAACAGACGGTCCGACAGGGTCACAGCCTTCAGCGAGTCGCCCACGATGATCGGCACCACCGCGAGACCCAGGCTGAAGCCGGTGTCGAGGCCGAGCTTCTTGGCGGTCGCCAGGAACAGATTTCCGTTCTGGCGCAGGCGCTCGACCCGTTCCGGCTCGGCATGCATCACCGCAAGCGCCGCCTCGGCGGCAGCGGCGAGCGGCGGCGACATGCCGACGCTGTAGACGAAGCCGCCGGCCGAGTGCTTCAGGTACTCGATCAGCGCGATCGGGGCGCAGATATAGCCGCCGCAGGTCGAGAGCGTCTTCGACAGCGTGCCCATCCAGATGTCGACCTCCTTGGGGTCGACACCGCAATGCTCGAACAGGCCCGCGCCAGTCCGGCCGGTGACGCCGAGGCCGTGGGCCTCGTCGACCATCAGCCACGCATCGTAGCGCTTCTTGAGGGTGATCAGGCCGGCGAGGTCCGGCGCATCGCCATCCATGCTGTACAGGCCCTCGACCACGATCAGCGCCCGGCGGTGCTCGTGGCGGGTCGACTGGAGCAGGGTTTCCAGGGCGTCGAGATCGTTGTGCGCGAAGGAGCGCCGCTGGGCGCCCGAGAGCTGCGCGCCGGTGACGATGCTGTTGTGGGACAGCGCATCGTGGAAGATCACGTCGCCGGCTTCGAGCAGGGCGCCGATGGTCGTCACGTTGGTGGCGTGCCCGCTCACCATCACGACGCAACCCTCGGTGTGGTAGTGCTTGGCCAGCGCCTGCTCCAGGCTGATATGACCCGGCCGCTCGCCGGCCACCACACGGCTCGCCGACGCGGAGGTGCCGTAGGCGTCGATCGCCTCGCGCGCCGCGTTGCTCACCCGCGGGTGACCGTTCAGGCCGAGGTAGTCGTACGACGAGAAGTTGGTGAAGCTCTTCTGGTCGATCCGGGTGGTCGCGCCGGCCTTGGCGTCGTGGACGCGGAAGAACGGGTTGCCCAGGCCGATCAGCTGCGCCGCCTGACGCTGGAGCTGCAATTCGCGGTAGCCCGGCAGGTTCTCGAAATTCTGCGCGGCCGACCGCCCGGCCGGGGAGGCCGCCTTGGCGGGTGCCGGGCGCGGCGTCGCGCGCCCGAGGCGGTTCGTCACGAAGCCGGCGAGCGCCGCGCGCCCGCCGTCAGGCCGTGCCGTATCGGTCATGTGTTGGTCTCTTTGATCGGGCTGGACGTCTGCTCGATGAGTTCCCGGAGCGGCGCCATCATCGCCGCATCGATCTCACCACCGATATGCTTCGAGACGAGGCTCATCGCGACACCGGCCGCCTCGTCCATGGGCGCGGAAACCGCCTGAATTAAGGACTCCGACAGCTCGTTGACGGTCATGCCCGAGGACAGGCCCGCGGGCGGCGCATCGAGGGCGAAGCGCTCCTGCAGGCTGGCGCCGAGCTCGACACCCATCAGCGAGTCGAGGCCGATCTCCGAGAGCTGGCGCACGCGGCTGATGTCGTCCTTCGGCAGGCGCAGGATCCGGGCGATGTCCTCGACGATCGCGTCCGACACGGTCTTGCGGACCGAGTCGAGGTCGCCGCCCTTGAGCAGCGCCCCGATGTTGATCGCCTGGACACCGCCGGCCTCGGCCTGCTGGTCGGAGCCCAGTTCGGCGTAGCTCGGCGAGCGCATGGTGGCCAGACGCTCGCGCGCCTTGCCCCAGTGCATCGCCGCGATGGCGATGACCGCCTCGTCGGGGGACGCACCCTGGTGCCCCAGTGCCTCGGCCATCAGGTCGAGACAGCGGCGGGCCTCCATCGGCGTGACGCCGACGCGGCCGGCGAGGCCTTCCATGACCGCCTTGTTGCGGGCGAGCATGCCGACATCGCCGATCGCACCCCAGGCCACCGCCAGAGCGGGCAGGCCGCGACGGCGGCGCTGGCGGGCGAGGCCCTCCATGAAGCCGTTGGCGGCCACGTACGAGCCCTGACCGGGATTGCCGATGAAGGTCGTCGCCGAGGAGAACAGGACGAAGTAGTCGAGGCTCCGGTCGCGGGTCGCGGCGTCCAAGTGTTGAGCGCCCACCACCTTCGGACCGATCACGGCGTCGAGCGCAGCCGCGTCGATATTGGCGATCAGGCCGTCCTGAAGCACCGCCGCGGCGTGGAGCACGCCCGCGAGCTTTTTGCCGCCCTGCTCGATCCCGGCGATCAGGCGATCCACCGAGGCACGGCTGGTGATGTCGACGGCCTTGGCCTCGACGGTCACGCCCCGTGCCGTGAGTTCGGCGACGATCGCCTTGGCCTCGTCGGTGGCCGCGCCCTTGCGGCCGGCGAGCACGAGGTGTTTCGCACCCCGGTCGATCAGCCAGCGCGCCGCCTCCAGGCCGAAGCCTCCGAGGCCGCCGGTGAGCAGGTGGACGCCCGTCTCCGAGACCACGAACGGCTTAGCCGTATCCTTCATGATCGTGCCGGCCTTGGGCGGGCTGATCACGATCTTCCCGATATGGCCGGACTGCTGCATCAGCCGGAACGCGTCCGAAGTCTCGGCCGCCGTAAAGGGCTGATAGGGCAGGGGCTTCAAGCCGCCGTCGTTGAACAGGGCCATGACCTCGCGGAACATCCGCGCGCCGTCATCGCCCTGGTGCTGGATCACCTGATCGAGATCGACGCCGAAATAGCTAAGGTTCCGCCGGAACGGGCGCAGGCCGATATGGGTGTTGGCGACGTAATCGCGCTTGCCCAGCTCGACGAAGCGGCCGAACGGCCGCAGCGCGTTGAGCGAGCGCTCCATCGCCTCGCCGAACAGGCTGTTCAGCACGATGTCGACGCCGTCTCCGGTGATCGCCCGGATCTCGTCCACGAAGGCGAGGGAGCGGGAATCCAGCACATGCTCGGCGCCCAGCGCCTTGACCAACGCCCGCTTCTCGCGGGAGCCGGCCGTGGCGATGACCCGCGCACCCTTCAGCTTGGCGATCTGGAGCGCCGCCAAGCCGACGCCGCCAGCGCCACCATGGACCAGAACCCATTCGCCGCGCCGCATCCGGGCGCAGGAAACGAGTCCGTAATAGGCGGTGAGGAACGCCACCGGCACGGTGGCAGCCGCCATCGGGTCGAGGCCCGGCGGCATCGGCGCGACCACGAGGTCCGGCACCACGATGTGGGTGGCGAAGCCCGACTGGGCGAAGGCGACGACCGGATCGCCGACCTTGAAGCCCTTCACGCCCGGGCCGACCGCGGTGACGCGGCCAGCGCATTCAAGGCCGAGTCGCGGACCGGCGAAGCCGTCCTCCAGGATCTCCTCGGGGAGCATCGAGAGCGCCCAGAGCACGTCGCGGAAGTTGAGGCCGGTGGCCTCGACCGCGATCTCCATCTCGCCCTTGCCGGGTGCGCGGCGCTCGGCCGGACCCCAGACCATCTCGCTGAGACCACCGGTGTTGCTACGCTCCAGGCGCGCGGCCTCGGCCGGGATCAGATCCGCCGGATCCCGGTGCTGCGGCTTGCCGGCATGGAAGCGCACGACCTGGGTCTGCTCGTCGTCCAGCACGATCTCGGTCTCCGGAGTGCCGGAGAGGATGAGGTCACGCAGGCGCTCGGAGGCACGCTTCGACGACATCTCGGGGGAGAGGTCGATGCGGCGAACGTCAAGGTTTGGGGCCTCGTTGGCGAGCGTGCGGGAGAAGGCCCACACGCCGGCCTCGATGTTGGTGGTCTGGCCGCCGCGATCACGGGTGGCGCCCGGCGCCACGACCCACAACCGGGTCTGGCGCGCGCCAAGGTGCTCGGTGCAGCGCTTCAGGCTGAGGCAGCGGTCGCGCAGGCGCTCGGACGCCTCGCCGCCGCGGGTGAAGGCGCCGGCCAGGAACACCACCGTGTCGGGGGTCTCCCGCTCCAGCTCCATCAGCGAGGTCTCGGAGTCGAGAATGATCGAGACATGCACGCCGCCCGCGACCAACAGGGTCGCCAGGGAGGAGGCGGTTTCGGCCGCGAACTCGTCGTCGGAGCCGATGATGAAGGCGAAGCTCTGGGCCGGGGCCGGGCCCGGGCGTACCGGGGCCTCGGCGGTCAGGAGCAAGTCGTCGCCGTTGGCGGAGGTCGACCGCTCGACCTCGACCTTGACGAGGCCGTGGGCGCTCAACGTGCGCTGCCAGCCCTCGATATCCTCCAGCCGGCCGACCGGCAGGCCGCCGACCGCCTCCTCGAACCAGCCTGAGGTCAGGCCGAACACGAGGTCGCGGAACAGGGACGATCCCGGCTCCACCGCCACCAGCAGGCCGCCGGTGGCGAGCGCCCCGGCGAGCTGGCCCGGCAGGGCCCGGTCACCACGATGCAGGCTGCCGGCCGCCAGGATCAGGTCGAAGCTGCCGGGCGCAAGTTCGTCAGCCGCCTCGATCACGGCAGCGGCGCGGCCCAGCGACAGGCGGGCACGCTCGGCCAGCCTGCGGTCGGTCTCGAACACGGTGAGCCGAGCCTCGGCCGCGGCCGCGAAGGTCGCGGTCTGGGCCGAGAGTGGGCCGAACCCGACTTGGAGCACGCGCAGCGCCCGCTCCTTGGGGAGCTGGCTCCGGCTGCGCTCGATCAGGCCTGCAACCACGTCGGCGCCGTGGCGCGCGGTGGCCGAGCGAAGCACGAAGGCGTCGATCGCTCCCTGCGGCAGGGCCGGCGCGTCGGTGAGCTTACCGGCGAGCAGACGGTCCACAAGGGCGCCGACATCGGCGATCAGCACCAGCTCGGCCGAGAGATCCGGATGGTCGCCCGCGATCCAGCGCATGATCTCGTCGGGGGCCGGCAGCGCGGAGCCGTCGCCCAACGTCCAGTTCTGGCCGGCGCGCTCGGCGAGCCCGCTGCTCTCCAGGGCGTAAAGGGCGTTCAGCAGCCAGGGGCGCAGGGCCTCGGGCACGCGCGGGTCCTGGGCCGAGACGGTCTCGCCCTGCGCCAGCCCGGCGGCGAGGCGGTAGGCCAGCGACGTCGCCCAGCCCTCCAGCAGGAGGTGCCCCGGCGACAGGGCGGCATCGGCCGGGCCCTTCGATTCGGCGGTCAGCGGCCGCAGCCGGGCGGCCACGCTCGGGCGGCGCTCCATCGGGATCGCCGTCGGCTCGGTGGCGAGTTCCGGCACCTGCGAGATCGCGAAGGCCGAGAGGTCACCGCCGGTCTTGGCGCGGAGGGCCTGGAACCGGCCCTCGCGGATCGTGGCGACGATCCCACCCTCGGTATCGAGCAGGGTGAAGTCGGCCAGGATCGAACGCTCGTTGCACCGGCGGGTCCGGATGATCGAGCGGGCGATCACGGCGCCCGGGGTCACCAGCCGGACCTCGCCGAAGCGCACCGGGATGTAGGCCTTGCCGCCATTCTCGCCGAGCAGGTCGGCGAAGAGCAGGATCAGCCCGTGGAAGCAGGCGTCGAGCCGGTTCGGCACCAGCCCGTAGCGGGTGTCGGGCTCGGCCGGCAGCAGGTCGGACACGATGGTGGCGTCGTCCAGCCGGGCGCTCATGGCGACCTGCTGGAAGCTCGGGCCGAAGGCGAGGCCGGAAGCCAGGGCCTTGGCGTAGAGCGCGTCGCCGGAGAGCACGTGCTCGCCGGCCGTGTCGAAGCTGAAACCGTTCAGGTCCGGGACCTTCGGCGCCGAGAAGGTGCCCTCGACGATCTTGGCCTGGGCGTGGAGCTGCCAGGGCGTCTGGGTCAGGCGCGGGCGGCTCAGCACCTGGATGCCGTTGCCGGAGCCCGACAGGCGCACCGCGACCTCGCGCAGCGCCTCCTCGGCAAACACCATCGGCGCCACGATCTCGAAGTCGGCGAGCACGACCTCGTCGTCGCGCATCGCTTCGCGAACGCAGGCGAGCGCCATCTCGACGAAGCCGGCGCCCGGCATGATCACCTGGCCGTCGACCTTGTGGTCCTCCAGTTCGGGCACGGTCGCGGGATCGACGAAGCCGTTCCATTCCAGACCGTCGAAGGTCGTGCGGGAGCCGATCAGCGGGTGGTAGGGGCGGGCGCTCATCGCGCCGACGCCCTCGGTGGTGTCGGCGAGGCGGAACGGCCGGCGCTGCCAGGGATAGGTCGGCAGGCGCACGTCGCCCTTCGGCGCGTCGCCGAACAGCAGGGACTCGTCGACCTGCGCACCCTGGACCAGGGCGGCACTGACCGCCTTGGCGATCGGATCGCCGCCCGACGCCTTGCGGTGCATCACGCCGACCGTGGCGGTCTCGATGCCGAGCGGCTCGACCGCGTCGCCGACATGGGACATCAGGGTCGCGCGCGGGCCGACCTCGACGAACACGCGGGCGCCGCGGCGGGTGGCGTCCTGCACGGCCTCGGAGAAGCGGACCGGCTCGCGGATGTTGCGCCACCAGTAGCCGGCGCCGAAATGGGAACCGTCCAGCACCTCACCGGTGACAGTGGAGACCATCGCGGTGGTGCCGGCCTTGGCCTTCAGCCCGGCGAGGTCGCGCAGCAGCGGCTTCTCGGTCGGGTCCATCAGCCGGCCGTGGAAGGCGTAGGCGAGGTCGAGCTTGCGCCCGCGCCGGCGCTTGCGCGACAGGGCCTTCAGGGCGGCCTCGATATCGGCCACCGGCCCGGCGACCGTCACGGCCTTCGGGCTGTTGTAGGCGGCGATGTCGAGGGTCGGGAAATCCTTGAGGAAGGTCTCGACCTCCTCGGCCGGCATCAGCAGCACCGCCATGGTGCCCTGGCCGTGCGTCGTCTCCTGATGGTGGCTGCGGTAGTAGATGACCCGGACCGCATCCTCCAGGCTGAGGATCCCGGCAGCCTCGGCGGCGGCGATCTCGCCGACGCTGTGGCCCAGCACGTAGGACGGGATCAGGCCCTTGGCCTTGAGGGCGGCCGTGGAGGCACTCTCGATCGCGAAGATCAGCGGCTGCGACACGCTGGTCAACGCGAGGCGCTCGTCGAGATCGTCGGCGTAGAGCGCGTCCTTCAGCGACCAGTCCGAATAGACCTGGAACAGGGTGTCGATCCGGTCGAAGGTCGCGCGGAAGCTCGCGTTCTCCTCGTAGGCCTCGCGGCCCATGCCGGCCCACTGGCTGCCGTTGCCCGAATAGATGAAGGCCACCTCGGCGACGCGGTCGACCGCGGTGCCGGTGAAGGCGTCCTGGGTGTCCTCGCCCTCGCCGATGGCGCGGAGCGCCGCGGCCACGTCGGTCTTGCCGTCCAGCGCGATGGCGAGGCGGGCCGGCATGCGCTCGCGGCGATGCGCGACGGCGGCCGCCACTTTCGGCACCTGAGCCGGCTCGGCCTCGAGACGCTCGGCGTAGTCCAGGGCGAGCTCGTTCAGGGCGGCCCGGGTCTGTGCCGAGAGCAACAGCACCTGGGCCTTTGGCTGCACGGTGGCGTCCACATGCGTCGCCCAGGCCGGCGCGTCGGTGATGACCACGTGGGCGTTGGTGCCGCCGAAGCCGAAGGAGTTCACGCCCGCGAAGCGCTCGCGCGAACCGCGGCTGATCGGCATGGCCTCCTGCACGACGCGCAGGTTCAACTCGTCGAACGGGATGTCGGGATTCAGCTCCGCCGCATGCAGCGACGGCGGCACGAGATCGTGCTCCAGCGCAAGCGTCGCCTTCATCAGGCCGGCGAGGCCCGAGACCGGCTCGGTGTGGCCGATGTTGGTCTTGATCGAGCCGATCGGCAGCGGCGCCCGCCGGCCGCGGCCGAGCTTCGAGCCGATGGCCGAGGCCTCGATCGGGTCGCCCACCGGGGTACCGGTGCCGTGCGCTTCCATGAAGGCGAGGTCGTCGAGCCCGATCTCGGCCTCGCGGTAGACCTTCTCCAGCAGGGCGCCCTGAGCGTAGCCCGAGGGGAGCGAGATGCCGGTGGTGCGCCCGTCGGAGTTGATCCCCGAGGCCGACACCACGGCGCGGACCGTGGCGCCGTTGCGCCGCGCGGCCTCGGCCGATTGCAGCACGAACACCACGCCGCCCTCCGAGCGCACGTAGCCGTCGGCGTTCTTGGAGAACGCCTGGCACAGGCCGGTGCGCGAGAGCATCTGCGCGGTGGAGAAGCAGATGAAGTTGAACGGGCTCGCCAGCACGTTGACGCCGGCGACGACGGCCGTGTCGACGCGGCCCGACCGGATCGCCTGCACGGCGTTGTCGAAGGCGACGAGCGAGGACGAACAGGCCGTGTCGACCGTGAAGCTCGGACCCTTCAGGTCGAAGATGTAGGAGATGCGGTTCGAGATGATCGACAGCGTGTTGCCGGTGGCCGCGTAGGCGTCGCCCGAGGCCGCGTCGAGGATGCGCAGGTTGCCGTAATCGAGCGAGGAGGCGCCGACGAACACGCCGATATGGCTGCCGGCCACGCTCGACGGGCGCAGGCCCGCATCCTCGAGGGCTTCCCAGGTCAGCTCCAGCAGCATGCGCTGCTGCGGATCCATCTGCTCGGCCTCGCGGGGCGAGATGCCGAACACCGCCGGGTCGAACGACCATACGTCGTCGATGACGCCCGCCGACCAAGTGTAGCTCTTGCCACGCTCATGGGCGCGGGGATGCGCGAACCGCTCCAGGGAGAACCGGTCGGCCGGCACCTTGCTGACGGCGCAGCGCCCCTCGGAGAGGAGTGACCACAGCCCGTCCACACTGGGGGCCCCGGGCAGTCGGCATGCGCGTCCGACAATCGCAATATCTGTACGTTGTGTCACGTTCGGTTCGCACACGCTCGTTATCGGAAGTCGGCTCGGCTCGCGACGAGTGAGTACCCTCTCACCCCTTACTGTGGCACCATTGCGGTGTCCAACCAGCCCGGACGCGAGGTCATCCCCGTGCGGCGAAATTGCCCAAGGCTGTGACATGTATTCATCAGCGTCTTATCCAATCCCGGCGGTCAGAATGCCAAGTTTGGACCGGTCGACCGTCCGCGGAGACGCTGAAACGATCATCAGAAAGCCACAGTTTCGCCCCGCCTTCGGCAGCCCGTCTGACGGCAGCGCGCCGCGGCCGCTAGAAGATCTTCCGAAGTGATCTTCGGATCATCGCGAGGTCAGGACGGGTCCACCACAGCGCCCGCCCCGTTTCGCCCGACGCCGCAATAGCTAAAGCCGTGGCGTGCGGCGCTCTCGGGATCATAGATATTGCGCAGATCGACCAGGACGGGCGCCGATCCGCCGGACGCCATGGCCTCGCGCAGCCGGTCGAGATCGAGCGCCCGGAAGGCGTTCCATTCGGTGACGATCACCAGGGCATCCGCGCCCTCCGCGCAGGCATAGGCGTTCTCGGCGTAATCCACAGCCGGCATCAGCACCCGCGCATGCGCCATGCCCTCCGGATCGTAGGCGCGCACCGTCGCGCCCGCATCCTGAAGGCCCGCCGCGATCGCCAGCGACGGCGCGTCGCGCATGTCGTCCGTGTCGGGCTTGAAGGTCAGGCCGAGGAGCGCCACCGTCTTTCCCCGCACCGAACCGCCGCACGCTCTGATGATCTTGCGCGCCATGGCGCGCTTCCTCTGGTCGTTGACCGCCACCACGGTCTCGACCAGCCGTAACGGCGTGCCGGCGTCCTGGGCGGTCTTGACCAGCGCCAGGGTGTCCTTGGGGAAGCACGAGCCGCCATAGCCCGGGCCGGCATGCAGGAACTTGGTGCCGATCCGGTTGTCCAGCCCGATGCCCCGGGCGACCTGCTGCACGTCGGCGCCGACCTCCTCGCACAGGTCGGCGATCTCGTTGATGAAGGTGATCTTGGCAGCCAGGAACGCGTTGGCGGCGTACTTGATCAGCTCGGCGGTGCGGCGACTGGTCACGAGGATCGGCGCGGCGTTGAGATAGAGCGGGCGGTAGACCTCGCGCATCACCGCCTCGGCCCGGGCCTCCTCGGTGCCGACCACGATGCGGTCGGGGCGCTTGAAGTCCGAGATGGCCGCGCCCTCGCGCAGGAACTCGGGGTTGGAGGCGACGGCGAAGTCCGCCGACGGGTTGGCCTCGCGGATGATGCGCTCGACCTCGTCGCCGGTTCCGACCGGGACCGTGGACTTGGTGACCACGACGGTGAACCCCGAGAGCGCGCCGGCGATCTCACGGGCCGCGTCGAACACGAAGCTGAGGTCGGCGAAGCCGTCGCCGCGGCGTGACGGGGTGCCGACCGCGATGAACACCGCGTCGGCCTCGGCCACGGCCTCGCGCATGATCGAGCGGAAGGCGAGCCGGCCCTGGCGGACGTTCTCGGCCACCAGCGCGTCGAGCCCCGGCTCATAGATCGGCATGCGGCCGGCGTTCAGGCTCGCGATCTTGTCCGGGTCGCGGTCGATGCAGACCACGCCGTGGCCGAAATCCGCCAGGCAGGCCCCGGATACCAGGCCGACATACCCGGCCCCAATCATCGCGATCCGCATCCGGTCCTCTCGGCAGCTCGGCCCCGACTTGCTGCAATGCAGCATGGTCCGGGCATCACGGGGGTGCAACCCGGCCCAGCCTGGATCGTCTCCAGCCTGTCGCCCGATTGCAACACACGGGAAGGGTGACTGTTTTTTGACGGTCCGGCCGCGGCGGCGAATCGGTCCTGCGCCGGCGCCGCGGTTTTCGGGCCGCATCGCCGCGCATCGCGCTTTCTTGCTCGCATTGGCGCAGGAGCGGCTTCGCAGTGCCGATGCCTTCCTGTAGAAGCGCCACCGCCCGACGGGCGCAGGCGCAATCCCGCCCTCAGGCCCTGACCCAAGTATCGGCGAAGGATCGGCGAAGGACCGCGATGACCGAACTCCCCAACGTCCACGTGCGCGCCGAGGTCCTGGCCCAGGCGCTGCCCCACATGCAGCGCTACGACCAAGAGATCGTGGTCATCAAGTATGGCGGCCACGCCATGGGCGACCGGTCCGCGGCCGAGGATTTCGCCGAGGACATCGTCCTTCTCGAGCAATCCGGGCTGAAGCCGATCGTCGTCCACGGCGGCGGGCCGCAGATCGGCAAGATGCTCGACCGGCTCGGCATCCAGTCCGAGTTCCGCAACGGCCTGCGCGTGACCGACGAGGCCACCGTCGAGGTGGTCGAGATGGTCCTGGCCGGCCTGATCAACAAGCAGATCGTCGGCTGGATCTCGGCCGAGGGCGGGCGGGCCATCGGCCTGTGCGGCAAGGACGGCAACATGGTCCGGGCCAAGCGGGCGATGAAGACCGTGGTCGATCCGGAAAGCCATCTGGAGCAGACCATCGACCTCGGCCTCGTCGGCGAGCCGGACCATGTCGAGCGCGGCGTCCTCGACGCGGTGCTCAAGGCCGAGCTGATTCCCGTGCTCGCGCCGGTCGCCTACGGGGCGGATGGGCAGACCTACAACGTCAACGCCGACACGTTCGCGGGTGCCATCGCGGGGGCGCTCCGGGCCAAGCGGCTGCTGCTCCTCACAGACGTTCCGGGTGTCCTCGACAAGGACAAGAAGCTGATCCCGGAACTCACCGTGGAGGATTGCCGCCGCCTGATCGCCGACGGCACCATCACCGGCGGGATGATCCCCAAGATCGAGACCTGCATGTACGCGATCGAGCGCGGCGTGGAGGCGGTCGTCATCCTCGACGGCAAGGTCAACCACGCGGTGCTGCTGGAGCTGTTCACCGATTACGGTGCCGGCACGCTGATCCGGCGGGGCTGAGCACCGGCCGCGGCAGGGAATCGTGCGGGGCGGCAACCTCCGTCCCGCACGCGCATTGTCCTGCTCCCGAGCGGCCCGAATCGGCCAGGGTTGCGAGCTTGACCGCAACGGTCCAGACTTGCCTTCCAGGGGACGAATCCAAAGGGATACGGTGCATCACCCCGACAAGGCTCAGTTCACCACGCCCGGCGCGCGCGGGTTCAGCGATGTCGACACCTGGGTGTTCGACCTCGACAACACGCTCTACCCGAGCGACGCCCGGGTCTGGCCGCAGGTCGATGAGCGAATCACGCTCTACGTGATGGGGCTCTACGGGCTCGACGGGATCTCGGCCCGCGCCCTGCAGAAGTACTTCTATCATCGCTACGGCACGACGCTGAAGGCGCTGATGGTCGAGGACGGGGTCGATCCGCACGACTTCCTCGATTTCGCGCACGACATCGATCACTCGATGATCAAGCTCGACAAGGATCTCGGCGACGCGATCGAGCGGCTGCCGGGGCGCAAGCTGATCCTGACGAACGGCTCGCGCCGGCACGCCGAGAACGTGGCGGCCAAGCTCGGCATACTCGATCATTTCGAGGACGTGTTCGACATCGCGGCGGCCGATTTCGTACCAAAGCCCGAGCGCTCGACCTACGAGCGCTTCCTGAAGGCGCATGACGTCGAACCGACCCGCGCCGCGTTGTTCGAGGACATCGCCCGCAACCTCGCAGTGCCGCACGACCTCGGCATGGCGACCGTCCTGGTGGTGCCCAAGATCATCGATCCCTATCGAGAGGCGTTCGAGCAGGAGGCGGTGCGCGAGCCGCATATCGATCACATCACCGACGACCTCGCGACGTTCCTGTCGAACTGCGTGCTGCCCGAGGCCGGCGCCGTGCCGGCCTGACGGCCATCCCGCGTGGGCTTCGCAACGGCAATCGACAAGCCGGGGACGATCCTGTAGAGAGCCGGCCAACTCACAACAGGATCGCCGAAATCCTGGTGCCGGCCGCCCATGAGGGGCGTCACGGCGCGACGGCTGGAGCTATGCCATGAACATCATCGAGCAGCTGGAGCGCGAGGAAGTCGCGCGCCTGGCCAAGACCATTCCGGATTTCGAGCCGGGCGACACGCTCATCGTCAACGTCCGCGTGAAGGAAGGCGAGCGCACCCGCGTCCAGGCCTACGAAGGCGTCTGCATCGGTCGCCAGGGCGGCGGCCTCAACGAGAGCTTCACGGTCCGCAAGATCTCGTACGGCGAGGGCGTGGAGCGCGTCTTCCCGGTGCATTCCCCGATGATCGATTCGATCAAGGTGGTCCGCCGCGGCAAGGTGCGCCGCGCCAAGCTGTACTACCTGCGCGACCGGCGCGGGAAGTCGGCCCGTATCGTCGAGCGCACCGACCGCTACAAGACCAAGGAAGCCCCGGCCGCAGCGCCTGCCGCCGCCGAGTGATCGCGGCAGGGTCGGTCTTCACGGCTGGCCCTCCACCGCACGTCTTGGATCGAGGCCCGTTCCGATGCATCGGGGCGGGCCTCTTGTTTGCGCGCGATCACGCCGCCCGCAGATTCCGGTGCGCGAGCAGCCACGGCAGAACGCAGGCGGCCGACACCGCGATCGACAGGGTGTAGGCCAGCACCGGATCCATCGCCCCGAGCGTCGCGTGGACGACGATATAGAAGGCCAAGACGCCGAACGCCCCCTGGGCGCTGCCGCGCACCACGTCGAGCGAGGCACCAACCCCATCTTGCAGCCGGGCGAAGACGATGAGCGGCCAGGAGATGATCGGGATCGGCGCCAGGACGCCGCTCAGTCCCGGTCCGAGCAGGGGCGCCAGGGTCGAGACCAGCAGGACCAGCGTCGTGGCCGCCGCCAGCCGGGCCGGCATGTCCCAGCGCGGCGGCCGGCGGGCCGAAACACCGGACGCGGCGCGCCGCCGGCACAGGGCGACGACGAGCGCCATCGCCGGGAGGTCGATCGCCGTGGCGAGCCACAGGCCGGGCCGGACGAGCCCGTGCAGCACGGAGCCGCCCAGGACGAAAGCCGCCAGGGCGAGGCCGATGGACGCGACGGCGCCCATCCGCGGGGCGCAGAGGGCGTAGGCGAGGTAGCAGAGCGTCACCGCCCCCAACCCCTCCACCGAGCCGATGGCCGCCTCGGCGGCGAAGCGCTCGCCCTGCTCGACCGTGAGGTAGATCGAGATCGGCGCTGAGGTCAGCGGCAGCCCCGAGAGGACGCCGCCGACGAGGCTGCCCCAACGGCGCGCCGCCGCCGAGACCGCCCACATCAGCGTCGGGGTGATGGCGATCTTGGCGGCGATCAGGCTCATGACCGGTCTCGGGCCGGCTCAGGCCGCCGCGGGCGGGCCGTCATCCTCCGGCCCGGCGGGCGAGTTGAGGATGTCGTCCAGCTCATCGACCAGCCGGTCGATCTGCTCCTCGGTGGCGAGCACCTTCAGAACCTCGCCGGTCTCCGTCTCCACGGCCAGCTCGATATGCGGCCCGACCCGGGCGGTGAGGATCCGAGCCAGGATCTTGATGGCGCTCATGCGACTGTTTCCTCCGCGGCGATGAGGCCGACCGCCACCGCCGGCCCACAGGTCGAGATCCAGTCGCGCGGGCCGGCGATCCGGTCGTCCAGAAGATCCACCAGCGGCACGGCTCTGCGGCCGAGCCGGTCCGCGAGGCGCTCCCCCAGGAAGGCCCCGGCCCCGCAGGTGATCAGGGGGGCCGTCTCGGAACAATCCGGCCGGCCGAGCACAATCGCGGCCGCGTCGTGCAGCAGGCGCAGCTGCGCCTCGGCGAAATACCCGGCCAGCGACACCCAGGCCGAGCCCGGGGCCTCCGCCCGGTCGCGCCCGACAATCCGGGCGAGCCGGGTCCCGCTCTCGGCGACCGACTTGCCCTTGCGGTCGCCGCTCGTCTGCTGGTCGGCCCCCTCGGGGAGCAGGCCGAGGATCCGGTAGGCGTCCGCCATATGGGCGAAGGTCTCGGTCATCAGCCGGGTGCGCCGGCCGGCAAAGGGCGCGTGGTCGGCGAGCGCGATCACCGGCGTGCGGACCACGCCCGTGTAGACGAGTTCCCCCGTCTCCAGCCGCTCGGAATCGCTGTAGCCCGCCGCTGCCGGCCGCCCCCCCACGATCGGGATCAGGTCGGTGGTGGTCGAACCGATATCGACCAGCAGCGCGTCCGGGGCGATCCGGCCGGCGAGCGCCGCGGTGGCGTGCCAATTGGCCGAGGCCACCGCGGCGGCAACCTCCGCGGCCGCCTCCGGGGCGACGAAGCCGGAGCGGCCGGCATAGATCCGCGCGGGTCCATCGAGATGCGCCGCGGCCCAGCCTGCGAGCGCGGCCACGCCGGCCCGCCGATCGGCGAAGCAGTCGGTCAATTCGCCCGTCATGGTGACCGCGTGCCGGGCCTCCGTCCGGGCCCAGTCCGGAAGCCGCGCGAGGGCCTGATCGAGGGCCGGCAGCCCCTGCCAGAGGGGGCAGGGTACCTGGACGGCCGCGACCACGCGCCCGGCCTCCACCAGCGCGGCCTTGACGTGAACCCCGCCGAGGTCCCACCCGATCGTCTTCAGGGATGGTGAGAGCATGGGACCGCGATGAACGCCTCGATGGACCACGGATTCGGGCGCCCCGGCTTCGCGGTGATCCCGGTGCTCGATCTCCGGGGCGGCCGCGTGGTGCGGGCGCGCCGGGGCGAGCGCTCCTCCTATGCCCCGATCGAGACGCCGTTGGCAAAGGGGTCTGCGCCCGACGCGGTGGCGCGCGGCCTGTGTGACGCCTGGCCGGCCAAGATCCTCTACGTGGCGGATCTCGACGCGATCATCGACCACGCGCCGCCGGATCTGGTGGCGCTGACGGCGATCGCCCGCGCCTGCCCGGGCGTCGCCCTGTGGGTGGATGCGGGCTTCGCCGATCCGGAAGGCGTCGCGGACTTCCTGACGACCGGCCTCGGCCGGCCGGTGATCGGCAGCGAGAGCCAGGCGGATGCCGGCCTGCCGGCGCGATTCGGAGACCGCGCGGTGCTCTCCCTCGACACGCGTGGCGCTGAGCGCCTTGGCCCCGCCGCCCTCCACGACGACCCGTCGCTCTGGCCGCCCGAGGTGATCGCCATGACGCTGGCCCAGGTCGGCGCCGGCAGCGGCCCCGACCTCGCGGCGCTCGGGGCCCTGCAGGCGCGGGCCCCGGATCGCCGCCTCTATGCGGCGGGCGGCGTGCGCGGGCCGGACGACCTGCGGGCGTTGCGCGAAGCCGGGATCGCCGGCGCCCTGGTGGCCTCGGCGCTGCACGACGGCACCCTGTCACGGGCCGACGCAGCGAGTCTGGCCTGACGCTTCCGGCGGGCACGCGGCGCTGATAAACCCTCGGCCGACAGCCACATCGCGCGAGCGTGCAGACGATGGACAAATTCACGACCCTGGAGGGCGTCGCGGCGCCCATGCGGACGATCAACGTCGACACCGACCGGATCATCCCGGCCAAATACCTGAAGACGATCAAGCGGACCGGGCTCGGCAAGAGCCTGTTCGCCGAGATGCGCTTCCGCGAGGACGGTTCGGAGAACCCGGATTTCGTGCTGAACCAGCCGGCCTACCGGAACGCCAAGATCCTGGTCGTGGGCGACAATTTCGGCTGCGGCTCGTCCCGGGAGCACGCGCCCTGGGCGCTGGCCGATTTCGGCATCCGCTGCGTGATCTCCACGAGCTTCGCCGACATCTTCTTCAACAACTGCGCCAAGAACGGCATCCTGGCGATCACCGTCGCCCCGGAGGATCTGGAAAAGCTGTTCGAGGACGCCGAGCGCGGCGCCAACGCCACCCTGTCGATCGACCTGGACGCGCAGACCATCCGGGGGCCGGATGGCGGCAGCCTGCATTTCGAGATCGAAGCCGGACGCAAGCACAACCTCCTGAACGGACTCGACGAGATCGGCCTGACCCTGGAACGCGCCTCGGCGATCGACGCCTACGAGCAGAAGCTCGCACAGCGGGAATGGGCCTGAGCGGATGAGCCACGGGCCTCACCGTTCTCTGGCGAGGCCCGGCCCTTGAACTGTATCCTTGAAGAGATCCCAAAGGGCTCGGCCCAGCCCTTTTAAGGTGTTTGTGGGCGCATGGGGACAGAGGCCAAGCGCGCGCTCCTCCCCAGGCTTACCCGGGATCGCTCAAGCTTGTAGGGAGGCGTTTGGGATTTGCAGATCCCGGGTGGGGGTGGCGCAGACTGCACCGGGGCGCTCCATCCTGCACCACCCCTGGCCCCTCCCCACAAGGGGAATGGGAAAAGACGCAGCTCTTTCAGTACGTTAGGGCCGATGATGGCGGCCTTTGCCGCCGGCCAAAACACCTTGAAAAGGCTGGGGCTCGACCGTTCGAAACCGTTGTCACGCCGCCTTCACATCGGCCAGGAAGGTCGCGACCGCGCGGCCCAGGTCGTTCGAGTACTGCGAGAGCCCCCGCGCCGCGCCGAGCACCTGGGAGGCCGCCGAGCCCGTCTCGCCGGCGGCGCGCTTGACCTCGCCGATGTTGCTGGTGACCTGACCCGTCCCCGAAGCGGCCTCCTGAACGTTGCGCGCGATCTCCTGGGTGGCGGCGCCCTGCTGCTCCATCGCGGCGGCGATCGCGGTCGAGCTGGTGGCGATCTCGGCCACCGTCCGGGCGATCGACTGGATCGCCCGGACCGCGTCGCCGGTCGCCGCCTGGATCTCGGCGATCTGCGCACCGATCTCGCCGGTGGCGCGGGTGGTCTGGGCGGCGAGTTCCTTGACCTCGGTGGCCACCACCGCGAAGCCGCGGCCCGCATCGCCGGCCCGCGCCGCCTCGATCGTGGCGTTGAGCGCCAGCAGGTTCGTCTGGCTGGCGATGTTGGAGATCAGGGCGATCACGCTGCCGATCTTCTCCGCGGTCTCGGCCAGGCTCTTGACCGCGCCGTCGGTCTGGACGGCCTCACGCGCCGCCGCGCCGGCGGCCGCGGCCGCGCGGGAGACTTGGCCGTTGATCTCACGGATCGAGCTCGACAGCTCCTCCGTCGCCGCCGCGACCGTGTTGACGTTCGTCGAGGCCTGCTCGGCCGCGCTCGCGACCGCAAGGGCCTGCACGTCGGTCTCCTCGGCGACCCCGGTCATCGACTGGGCCGTCGCCTCGAGTTCCGTGGCGGCGCCGGCCAGCGCCTGCGTCAGCCCCGAAACCTGCGACTCGAAGCCCTTGAGCGTCGCGTCGAGATGCGCGACGCGGCGTGCCTTGGCCTCGCTCTCCTGTGCGGCCGCCGCATCGGCTGCCCGCTTGGCGATCAGCGCCTGCTTGAACACCTCGACCGCCGCCGCCATGCGGCCGATCTCGTCGGTGCGGTCGCGACTCGGCACCGCGACGTCGAGCTTGTCGTTGGCCAGGTCGCCCATCACGTCGGTCATCCGGCGCGTCGGGATGGCGATCAGGCGGGTCAGCGCGTACGCGCTGCCGACGGCGCTGCCGAGCAGGACCAGGAAGATGATCACCATCGACAGGTAGGAGACCGAGAACGCCTCGGCCGCATCGGCCTGACGCGTCTTCAGCAGAGCGCGCTCCGTCGCGTCGCTCTCCGCGACCTCGGCCCGGATGCCGTCCATGAAGGTCTTGCCGCCGCCGGCAGCCGCACGGGCCCGCGCCTCCGCCTGCGTGGCCGCCTGCCCCATCAGACCGATCTCCGGATCCGCGACCTCCGCCTGCCAGCGGCGCGCCAGGTCCTCGATGCGTCCGACACGCGCCTGCTGGGCCGCGTTGTCGGCCGTCAGGGTCCGCTGGCGCTGCGCGGCCGCCGCGAAGGCCTGGGCGCCCTTCTCCACCGGTTCGAGGAACTTGCGGTCGCCCGATATCAGGTAGCCCCGCACACCGGTCTCGCGATCGATCATGCTGGAGAGCAGGAGCGCGTTCACGCTCAGAACGTCGTAGGTGTGCTCCGACCATTCAATCGATTTTTCGATAAATGACAGCTTTCTATAGTTGAAAGCGCTACCAATTACTGTAATAAAGATCAATATCGCGAAGCAGGCGATGATTTTTTTGACGATCGACATCACTAATGTCCGGATTTGAAGATATGATTCGGTTGCCCAGATACGAAGTTCGCATCTATAAATGAACAAAATTTCCAAGTCCAAAAAAATCAGATTCGTTTTAATTGGAAACGCTGCCGTGGCGCGGGCGCTCAAATCAATGTCTCGGGATCGTGCCGCCTCTGCTGCGCGGTGCGGGCCGGGACTCTGCGCCGATCGACGACGCCACCTGTTCAAGGATCGATGCCCGGGACTGTGGACACGCGTCTTCCGGCGCTGGAGACGTGCATCAAGACTTTCCTGTGCATCCCGCGTGCGGACCGAAACGGCCCGGTCGCGTGTCCGCCCAACGTGAGCTGCGCTAACGCGCGGTTAACCCTGGTGCTGCCTGATTCGGCCGCTACACCAGGGGCGACATACGGGAACGCCAGGATGCGCCATCAGTGCTTCGGGCCGGGCCTCGCGCTCGGGTTCGGTCTCCTCTCCGTGAGCCAGCCGGCGCGGGCGGATTTCGACGGTTGCCTCGCCGGCATCCAGACCCAGGCGGCAGCCGCCGGCGTGTCCGCCCAGACCTTCCGGTCGGCCACCAGCGGCATCAGCTACGACGACAAGGTGATCGAGCTGTCCCAGGCGCAGCCCGAATTCAAGACGCCGATCTGGGACTACATGGCGGCCCTGGTCGATGACGAGCGTGTCGAGGACGGGCGGGCGGCGATGCGCCAGAACGCGGCCGCCCTGGCGCAGGCCGAGGCGCGCTACGGCGTCGATCGCTACACGATCGCGGCGGTCTGGGGGGTCGAGTCGAACTTCGGCAAGAACCTCGGCAAGATGCCGCTGGTCCAGTCGCTCGCGACCCTCGCCTGCTCCGGCAACCGCCGCCGCGACTTCTTCCGCGGCGAATTGATTGCCACGCTGCGGATCATCGAGCGCGGCGACATCGCGCCGGAACGGCTCACCGGCTCCTGGGCGGGGGCCTTCGGCCAGACCCAGTTCATGCCGACCACCTATCACCGCCTCGCTGTCGACGGTGACGGCGACGGGCGGCGCGACGTGGTCGATTCGGTGGCCGACGCGGTCGCGTCCACGGCGAACTTCTTGCACGTCGCCAAGTGGCAGAACGGGCAGGTCTGGGGCTACGAGGTGAAGCTGCCGCGCGGCTTCAGCGTCGCGTCCGCCGGGCGCAAGAACAAGAAACCGGTCGCCCATTGGGCCTCGCTGGGCGTGACCCGCATGGACGGCCGCCCGCTCTCGGGGGAGGGGCCCGCCGGGATCATCGCGCCGGCCGGGATCGATGGTCCGGCCTTCCTGGTCACCAGGAACTTCGACGCGATCTACTCGTACAACGCCGCCGAATCCTACGGCCTCGCCATCGCGGTTCTGTCGGACCGGCTGCGCGGGAAGGCGGGTGTCCAGGCGGCGTGGCCGACCGACGATCCGCCCCTGTCCCGGGCCGAGCGGCGCGATCTCCAGACCCGGCTGGCTGCCCGCGGCTACGATGTCGGCGAGCCGGACGGCAAGGTCGGCCAGAAGACCCGCGACGCGATCAAGGACGTGGAGCGCCGCCTCGGCATGACCCCGACCGGCCGCCCCGGCGGCAAAGTTCTGGAAGCGCTGCGCGGCAGCTGATGGCTTCCAAGCTCCGGTCAGCCCACGCCCCGGACCCTTTCCCGGGCGCAGGCAGCGTAAGCCGAATGCGAGACCCGGGACCCAGCACAAGACGTCGCGAAGCGTCCGCCTGGATCAACGCGGGCCGCTTGCGCTGCGCTTCCTGCGCTAGGTCCCGAATCAGGTTCCGCTGGCGCTCCACCTGTCCGGGAAAGGTGGGGCGCGTCAGCTAAGAGCATACCGCAAACTCGGCCCGACACCCCGAAAAAGTAGAACCCGCGGCCTCTCGGCCGCGGGTTCGAATTCCGTCCGTGCCGGGCCGATCAGGCGGCAGTGCGCTTGCGGGCTTCCTGCTTGGTGTCGACGCCGGCCGCTTTGATCTCGGACAACTTCTGCGCGACGTTGCGCGAGAACACGAACTCGGCGGGGCGCTGGTTCTCCAGGCTGACCTCGGGGGCCATCGCGCCATCGGTCTTGATGCCGCGAATCGCATGCACCAGCGGCTTCCATGGCTTGCGGACCGAATCGACCACCGAAGAGGCCTCGTAGCCCGAATGGACCATGCAGTCGGCGCACTTTTCGTAGTTGCCCGTGCCGTAGGAATCCCAGTCGGTCTCCTCCATCAGCTCCTTGAAGGTCGCCGCGTAGCCCTCGCCGAGCAGGTAGCAGGGCTTCTGCCAGCCGAACACGGTGCGGGTCGGGTTGCCCCACGGGGTGCAATGGTAGGTCTGGTTGCCGGCCAGGAAGTCGAGGAACAGGCCCGACTGCTGGAAGGTCCACTTCTCGCGGCCCTTCTCCTTGCCGTGCCGGAACACGCCGCGGAACAGATCCTTGGTCGCCTTGCGGTTCAGGAAGTGCTTCTGGTCCGGCGCGCGCTCGTAGGCGTAGCCCGGGGAGACGGTGATGCCGTCGATGCCCATGCGGGTCACGCTGTCGAAGAAGTCAGCGATCTTCTCCGGCTGGGAATTGTTGAAGAAGGTGCAGTTGATGGTGACGCGGAAGCCCATCTCCTTGGCCTTCGCGATCGCCGCCACCGCCTTGTCGTAGACGCCGCGCTGGCACACCGACTGGTCGTGCATCTCCTTGTCGCCGTCCAGATGGATCGACCACGTGAAGTACGGGCTGGGCTTGTACTCCTTGATCTTCTTTTCAAGGAGCAGCGCGTTCGTGCACACGATCGCGAACTTCTTCTGGGCGATGATGCCCTCGACGATCTGCGGCAGATCCTTGTGCAGGAGCGGCTCGCCGCCGGCGATCACCACCACGGGGGCGCCGCACTCGCGTACCGACTCGAGCGCGTCAGCGACCGGCAGCCGCTTGTTCAGGATCTCGTCCGGGTAATCGATCTTCCCGCAGCCGGCGCAAGCGAGATTGCAGCGGAACAGCGGCTCCATCATCATCACGAGCGGGTAGCGTTTGCGACCCGTCAGGTGCTGTTTCAGGATATAGCCGCCGATCTTCGCGACGTACCGGAGGGGGATACCCAAGATAGCGGCTCCTTCACTTCGTCGGCCCCGGAGGCATCGGGGTGCTTAACACGAAAAAAAACGCGATTTCCAGCGATCTAGCTTGGAACTAATCTCAATCGGCCCTGTTTCGGCGGCACGATGACATCTTATTCCGCGCCTGACGTAACGGTGCCACATGAGCCGCCTAGGGCGACCGCGTGGGCGGGGACATTCAGACGTTGAGGACAGCACGTGCATTGCGTCGGCAATGCGACCGGACATCCGGAATTCCGGCCGCGATGCAACTGACGCCGTGCGCCAGCGCACATATCCTCCCCGGCGGCCGGACCGGCTCGGCCGCGTTGCAATCTGGCACCACCCTCTTTACTGAACCTCGGGGCAGCGATGCAAGCCGTGGCCCGAGCCGTGGCCTCTGGTGGATGGCGGCGCCGCGATCCATTTCGGCCGCGATCGGCGCGTGGACGCGTGTCGTGCGTCCGGGGCGGACCACGCGGCCTTCCTCGACCCCGGTCCGCATCCGAACGGATTGCGGGGCGATCGGCACGCGGGCACTGAGCCCTGCCGGAGCCGGTCTCCGGGATCCCGAGGCGTTCGATATGTTCGATGGTATGTGTCGGCCGCGCCGTGTGCGTGTCCGGGGCGAACAGGCAGGGTGCTCGTGATCGAAAGTCTCGTCGCGTTCTCGGTACGGTATCGGTGGATCGTGATCGCCCTGGTGGCGTTCGTCACGGTCGCGAGCGCCGGAGTCGCGGCGCATCTGTTCCGGATCAACACCGATGTCGAGCGCCTGATCGATCCGAAGGAGCCCTGGCGCCAGGACGAGATCAATTTCGAGCAGGCCTTCCCGCAGCGGTCGAACACCATCGTGGCGGTCATCGACGGGCAGACGCCCGAGGAGACCGAGGAGGCGGCTGCCAACCTCGCCAAGGCGCTGACCGCTCATAAGAATCTGATCGAGACGGTCTATCGGCCGGATGGCGGCCCGTTCTTCGACAAGAACGGCTTGCTGCTGATGTCGCAGGCGGATCTCGACAAGACCCTCGAATCGCTGACCCAGCAGCAGGGGCTGCTCGGCCCGCTCGCCGCCGACCCGTCGCTGCGCGGCGTGATGCGGGTTCTGACGCTGGGCGCCCGCGGCGTGAAGACCGGAGACGCCAAGCTCGAGGATCTCGAGAAGCCCATGGGGCAGATCGATGCCACCCTGAAGAAGGTGCTGGCCGGGCAGCCGGCGCGGATGTCGTGGCAGGAGCTGCTCTCCAACGGACAGAGCAGCGTCACCGACAAGATGAAGTTCGTGGTCATCCAGCCGGTGCTGGACTTCAACGCCCTGGAGCCCGGCTACCAGGCGACCAAGCTGATCCGGAACGTCGCCCAGGATCTCAGGATCGATTCCGAGCACGGCCTGCGCATGCGGCTGACCGGCACGGTGGCGGTGGCCGACGAGGAATTCGCGACGCTCTCGGAGGATGCGGGCGTCAATTACAGCGTCACGGTCGGCGCGATCGTCCTGTTCATCTGGCTCGCCCTGCGCTCCGCCCCCCTGGTTTCGGCCGTGCTGATCACGACCTTTGCGGGTCTGATCGTCACCGCGGGCCTCGGATTGGCGATGGTCGGCGAGCTCAACCCGATCTCGGTGGCCTTCGCGGCGCTGTTCGTGGGGCTCGGCATCGATTTCGGCATCCAGTTCGCCGTGCGCTACCGGGCCGACCGCTTCGAGCAGCCCGAGATCGGCGCCGCGCTCCGGGCCGCAGCCCGCGGCGTCGGCTGGTCGCTGACGCTGGCGGCCATCTCGCTGCTGGCCGGTTTCTTCGCCTTCCTGCCGACGGCCTTCCGCGGTGTCTCCGAACTGGGCCTCATCGCCGGCGTCGGCATGATCGTGGCCTACCTGTTCGCCCTGACGCTGCTCCCGGCCCTGATCGCCGTGTTCAATCCGAAGGCCGAGAAGGCCGCGGTGCAGACCGACTGGCTGGTCGGCGTCGATCCCTGGATCATCGAGCATCGCAAGCCGATCCTGATCGCGGTCGGCCTGATCACGCTCGCGGGCGCGCCGCTGCTCTGGCACCTGCCGTTCGATTCCAACCCGATGCACCTGCGCAGCGCGAAGACGCAGTCGATCGCGACCTATCTCGATCTGATCAAGAACCCCGAGACCAGCCCGAACTTCATCGACGTGCTGGCACCGAGCGTCGAAGCCGTCCCGGGCCTGTCGAAGACGCTGATGGGGCTGCCGGTCACGGCCTCGGTCAACAGCATCGACACCTTCGTGCCGCGCGACCAGGACAAGAAGCTCGCGCAGATCGCCGACACGGCGCAGCTTCTCGATCCGGTGCTCAACCCTGGACGTCGGCCGCCACCGCCTACCGATGCCGATAACGTCAAGGCGCTCAAGGATGCCGCCACGGCGCTGAACGGGATCTCGAACGATGCCAAGGGGGACCAGACGGGGGCGCAGGCCGCCAAGGAGCTCGCCGGCACCCTCGACAAGCTCGCCTCCGGCCCGGTGACGCAGCGCGAGGCGGCCTCCGTGGCGCTGACCAAGGATCTCGGGCCGCTGCTGGCACACCTGCGCGACCTGCTGCACCCGGAAAAAATCACCCTGGACAACCTGCCGCCGCAGTTGAAGGCCGACTGGGTGGCAGCCGATGGGCGCGCGCGCATCGAGGTCCATCCGAAGGGCGATTCGAACGACGACGCCGTGCTGCGCCGCTTCTCGGATGAGGTTCTGAAGGTCGCCCCGCACGCCACAGGCGCGCCGGTGGCCACGACTCAGTCGAGCTACACGATCCTGGGCGCCTTCGTGCAGGCAGCGGTGACGGCCCTCGTGCTGATCTTCGTCATCCTGTCGGTCGCGCTGCGCAAGCCGTGGGACGTGGCGATGACGCTGGGTCCGCTGGTGATCGCGACCCTCTGGACGCTGATGGCGATGCGCATCGTCGGCATGCCACTCAACTTCGCCAACATCATCGCGCTGCCGCTGATGCTGGCGGTCGGCGTGGCGTTCCACATCTACTACGTGATCGCGTGGCGGGCCGGCGTGACCGACATGCTCGCTTCCAGCCTGACCCGGGCGATCTTCTTCTCGGCGCTGACCACCGGCAGCGCCTTCGGGTCGCTGGTCCTGTCGAGCCATCCGGGCACGGCGAGCATGGGCAAGCTGCTCGCGCTGTCGCTGTTCTTCACCCTGGTGGCAGCTTTCTTCGTGGTGCCGGCAACGCTGGGCGAACCGCCGGCTCAGCCCGATGAGGATCGCCCCGAGGCCGAGAAGGCCGCCGGCGCGGCGTTGCGGAAGAGCACCGGGTTGAAGGATCCGGTGCCGGCCAAGTAGGCCTCGGTTAGAGGGTCTTCTCGAAGAAGTGGTCCAGGTAGGGGTCGTCGTTGAAGCGGTCGATCTCGACCCAGCCCGCCTTCCGGTAGAGCGCGAGCGCTTCGGGAAGGGCGCTGTTGGTGTCGAGACGCAGCGTCCGGATGCCGAGGTCGCGAGCCGCTGTCTCGGCCGCCTGCATCAGACGCTGGGCGAGGCCGAGGCCCCGGGCGCCAGGGTCGATCCAGAGCCGCTTGATCTCCGCCACCGGGCCGCCGTTGCCCTTCAAGCCGACGCAGCCGACCGGGAGGCCGCCCGCGACGGCGAGCAGGAAGGTGCCGCGGGGCCGCATCATGGCGGCGGCCTCCGGATCGCAGGACAGGGCGACGTCGAAGCCGCCGACGAAGCGGGTCGCCAGTTCGGCGTAGTAGGCGGAGAGGCAGGCGCGGGCGGGCTCACTGGTGGGATCGACGTCCGCGATCGTCATAGGGACCAAGCCGGATCTTCCCATCGCGCGCCGCGCATCCTAACCTCTTGGCATGACGACGATCGCTCTGGAAGAAGCAGCCCCGACCCTCGCGGAACTGGCTGCGCGTGTCGAAGGCGGTGAGACCATCGTCGTGACGCGCAACGGTCGACCGGTGCTCGACCTTGTACCGCATCGCCGGAAGGGTGGGCTCAACCTGGAGGCGGGCGAAGCGTTCCTGCGCGCCCACGGGATCACAGATCCGTTTCCGTCCATACCCGATGACTTTGACGATTCATTGCCGGAGGATTTTCTGATTCGGCCGCTGCCCGAGCCATGAAATTCCTACTCGACACGCATATTCTGCTCGCCGTGATCGGTCGACGCTTGCATTTACGGAGTCCGAAGATTGCCCGGTTGCTGAGCCAAGACGACAGCGATCCCTATGCAAGCGTAGCGAGCCTTTGGGAGATCGCGATCAAGACACGCCTTGGTAAGCTCAATCCAAGGATGTCATTGGCTCTGCTGCCTTCGGCGTTGCAAGCTTTGGAGATCGGGATCGTGCCCATCACGCAAGCTCACGCCCTCGTTTCTGTTGAGCCACTCCCGCCGACGAAGGATCCGTTCGATCGCATGTTGCTCGCGCAATGTCAGGTCGAGGGCTGTCTTTTGGTTACGGTCGACGGCGCTCTGCACGATCATCCGCTTGCGGCGCGAATTTAAGCTGAAACGCTACGCGAAATCCGAGAACCCGCCCGTAACAGTCCCAAACGCCTCGACGGCCGCGATCGACGCTGGCGCTATCAGCGCGTCACGTTCCTGCGTGTACCGGTAACCCGGCGCCTCGCCCGGAAATCCACCCGCCGTAGCCGGATGCGTGTAGAGTTCGGTCAGCCCATCCGGGAGATGCCGCAAGAGAGCCGCCACACGGGCCGGCGTCATGGCGCCGGACCATGCGAGCCCGAAGGTCCGGTCCGGGATCAGCAGGCCGGCCTGCCGGGCGCGGACGGCGAGCAAAGCCGCCCAGGGCGCGATGTCGAGGGCCGGGCGGGGGCGGGCGCCGGGCTCGGCGCGGCGCAGGATCTCCCGCGGCTCCCGGGGCACCCGCAGGGCACGCATCCCGAAGGCGCGGCCGATGCGCAGCACCGCACCCGCGATCAGCGGGTGGACGTGGAAATGCTTGTGGGCGTTGACGTGGTCCAGCGGCAGGCCGGTCGCGCGATAGGCCTCGAACTGCGCCCTGATCTCGGCGGCGAGCTGGCGCCGGGCCGCGGGCCTGCGGGCGAAGTCGAGGCCGAGCTTGGCCATGTCGGCCCGCATCAGGCCGGCCGCATCGGTCAGGTCAGGCAGCTCGGCGGCCGGTAGGGTCGGCCACGCCTCCACGAGGACGAGGTGCAGCCCGACCCGCAGGGACGGCATCCGCTTCGCCCGCGCCACCGCATCGGCGGCGGCCGGCGCCGAGACCATCAGGCTCGCCGCCGTGAGGATCCCGTCGCGATGGGCCTGCTCGACGGCCTCGTTGACCTCAGGGCTCAGCCCGAAATCATCCGCGGTGACGACCAGACGCTTCACGGTTACCTCGGTCATGGGTGTCGAGAGGGCAAGCCCTCTCGGGTCCAGGGCGGAGCCCTGGGAAGAGGGGCGGGGCTCTGCCCCGCTCCCCGCCGGGGCCGCGGGCCCCGGACCCCTGACTTACGCCGCTTTCGCGGTGCCCTGGCGCTCCTTGAGGAAGCGGTAGAACTCGACGCCCTCGCGCAGGCGGCGCTTCATCATGTCGGGCGAGCGCACCATCTCGCCCACGATGGAGGCGATCTTCGGCGCCCGGAAGTAGAACTTCTTGTAGAACTCCTCCACCGACGTGAAGATCTCGGTATGCGAGAGGTGCGGGTAGTGCAGCGGCGCGACCTGCACGCCGTTCTCGTCGACCAGTTCGGCGTTCTCGATGTCGAGCCAGCCGTTCTCCACCGCCTGCTTGTACAGGAAGGTGCCCGGGTAGGGCGCCGCCAGCGAGACCTGGATCGTGTGCGGGTTGATCCGCTTGGCGAAGGCGATCGTCTCCTGGATCGTCTCCCGGGTCTCGCCCGGCAGGCCGAGGATGAACGTGCCGTGGATGGCGATGCCCAGGTCGTGGCAATCCTGGGTGAACTTCTCGGCGACCTCGACCCGCATGCCCTTCTTGATGTTGTGCAGGATGGTCTGATTGCCGGACTCGTAGCCGACCAGCAGCAGGCGCAGGCCGTTCTCCTTGAGAACCTTCAGGGTCTCACGCGGCACGTTCGCCTTGGCGTTGCACGACCACGTGACGCCGAGCTTGCCGAGCTCGCGGGCGATCTCCTCGGCGCGCGGCAGGTTGTCGGTGAAGGTGTCGTCGTCGAAGAAGAACTCCTTGGTCTGGGGGAACTCCTTCAGGCAGTACTTGATCTCCTCGATCACGTGGGCGACCGAGCGGGTGCGGTAGGTGTGGCCGCCGACCGTCTGCGGCCAGAGGCAGAAGGTGCAGCGGCTCTTGCAGCCCCGGCCCGAGTAGAACGAGATGTAGGGGTGCTTCAGGTAGCCGATGAAGTACTTCTCCATCTCCAGGTCGCGCTTGTAGACGCTGGTGACGAAGGGCAGCTGGTCCATGTCGGTCATGATCTCGCGGTCCTCGTTGTGGACCACGACACCGTTGGCATCGCGATAGGACAGACCCTTGATCTGCGCCATCGGCACGCCGTCGGCGACTTCCTTGACGGTGAAGTCGAACTCGTTGCGGGCGCAGAAATCGACCACCGGGGCCTGGGCCATGGCGCCGGCGGCGTCGACCGCGACCTTGGCGCCGATCAGGCCGGCGATCAGCTTCGGGTTGGCGGCCTTGAGCGCCTCGATCGTCTTCACGTCGGACTTGAACGACGGCACCGAGGTGTGGAGCACGACGAGGTCGAAATCGTTGGCCTGCGCCACGATCTCGGGGAGTTTGATGTTGTGCGGCGGCGCGTCGATCAGCTTCGAGTTCGGCACCAGGGCGGCCGGCTGGGCCAGCCAGGTCGGGTACCAGAACGACTTGATCTCGCGCTTGGCCTGGTAACGGGAGCCGGCACCGCCGTCGAAACCGTCAAAGGTGGGGGCCTGGAGGAAGAGCGTGCGCATGGGGTTCAAGGCCTCAGGGCAATGCGGGGGAGGGGGCGGAGAAGAATTGGGTGCGTTTCAGCGGAGCGGCGCGCCGGCGTCGCTGCCGAGCTCCGCGTCGGGGATCAGGGTGCCATCCGCAACCACGTGATAATCATGACCTTTCCATGTCACCGCCCCCGACACGAAGGCCCAGGCGAAGTTCAGGAAGGACAGGCTGTCGCGAATCGGCAACAGTCCGTAGGGATGCGGGGCGAGGTTGAAGGCCCGCTCCAGCTGCCGGCAGAGGAGGATGCGGCTCGCCAGAGCCAGGACCGCCACCGCGATGGCGACCGGGCTTCCGCCGGACAGCAGGGCGCCCAGGACGGCGAGCGGGAAGGCGTGGGTGACGATCGAGCCGGCATAGCCCGCCGGATCGACGGTGCGGATGGTGCGGTTCCAGCGCAGTTCGTGCCGCCACAGGCCGCCGAGATCGGTATCCACGCTGGTATGGCCGATGGTGAAGCTCGGGATCGACACCCGGCCGCCGAGGCCGCGCAGCGCCGCGCCGATCGCGTAATCGTCGGCGAGGTCGTTGCGGAAGGTGCGGAAGCCGCCCACCGCCTCCAGGCTCGCCCGGGTGAAGGCGACCGTGGAGCCGAAGCAGGGCTTGGCCAGCCCGAGGCTCAGGCCCATCACGACGTTGGGCAGGAAGTGGGTGTCGATCGCCAGCGTCGAGAGCCGGTCGTAGAGGCCCCGGAAGGCCGGCACCCCGTGGTAGAGGCAGGTGACTCCGGTGACCCCGTCCTGCGACAGCTCGGCGACCAGGCGCTCCAGATAGTCGGGACCGACCACCATGTCGCTGTCGGCCAATACCACCACATCGTGGGCAATCCGCTCGGACATGTTGATGAGGTTCGAGACCTTGCGGTTCGAGCCGTGCTGGCGGGTGTCGATCACGAGGTCGATGCGCGCCGCCGGATAAGCCTGTTTCAGTTGCTCCACCACGCCGATCGCAGGATCGGTGGCCTTCTGGACGCCGAACACGATCTGGACCGGGCCGGCATAATCCTGGCGCAGGACACTCTCGAGATTCCCGTAGAGCGATGGCTCCAGCCCGCACAGGGGCTTGAGCACCGTCACGGAGGGCCGGGGGGCGCCGAGCGTCAGGGCGGGGACGGGTCGGGCCGCGTAACGGCCGGCGCAGAAGGCGGCCGCCAGCCCGTAGAGGCAGCCCGCCGCCGCCAGGATCAGGCAGAGCAGCGCGAGCCACGAGAGGGCGTTCAACGTCAGGGCGGTAACATCCATCCGATCGGGTCCGTGCGATCGTCCCGCCGCCTCAGGCAGCGATGGCCGCGAACGGCCGGTTCATGGCGGCACTCTCGGCGGCGTTCACGGCGTGGGCTTGGCGGCGAGCATGCCGTCGGCCCGCTGGCGCAGGAACTTCACGGCGCCGTCCGCGCCGCCTGACTTCAGCGGCGCCGACAAAGCGGTCCGCTGCGCCGCGATCTCGCTCACGTCGCCGTTGAGCAGGACGTCCTGGATACGGTTATTGGCATTCACGACGAAGTCGACCGCGGAATCGTCGCCGTCCGCCGCAGTCACCCGGGTCGCCACCACCCGCTGGGCGCCGCGCTCCTCGACCTGCGGGGTCACGTCGAACTTGCCGCCGGCCGCGCGGGCGAGGCGGTTGGCGTAGGTGACGGTCAAGCTGCGCTTGAACGCGTCGGTGATCGCTTCCTGCTGTTCCGGGGTGAAGCTCGACCATTTCGAACCGACGGCGATGCGCGCCATGGCGGGGAAATCGAAGGCCTTATCCATCGCCGGACCCACGGCTTCGACGCGCACGGGCAGGGGGGCCGGGCCGTCCTTCAGGGCGGCCGTGAAGGCAGCGTAGAGGTCGCGCACCGTCTGAACGGCGGGATCATCCGCGGCCCAGGCCGGAACCGGAACGAGCAGGGGAACGGCGATCAGGGCGGCCGCGAGCCGTCGGGTCAGGCGCACTTCTTCAACTCCTCGCCCTCGCCGAGCCGCGCGCCCATGCGGGGCGGGGCGTAGCTGTAGAACGGCCCGAGCGTCGCGGCCTGCGGCACCCGCTTGGCGCTGCGTGCGGTGTCCACCTCCGCCTCGCGCTCCTCGTCCTCCGGCGCTTCCGCGCGCAGCTTGGTCTCGATCCGGTGCCAGAGCAGCAGGCTCGGAAGGCCGACCCCGAGATCGGCGAAGCGCTTGACCAGCGAGAGGGCCAGCGCCGCCTCGGCCGGGATGTTGAACAGGCCGCACAGGGCGATCAGGCCACCCTCCTGGGCCCCCAGGGCGCCGGGCACCGCGAAGGCCGCGCCGCGCACTGCCTGGGCCAAGCTCTCGATCATCAGAGCCTGCGCAAAGTCGATCGGGTAGCCCATGAAGTGCAGGCAGACGTAGACTTCGAGCGTCCCGATCACCCAACCGATCAGGTGGACGCCCAGCGCGGCGGCGAAGCGGCCATGATTGGCGTAGAGGCGGCGCAGGCTGTCGTAGAGCTGGTCGATCGCCCCGAAGGCGCGCCACTCGCGGCCCGATGCGAAGCGGCTGAGAAGGCCCTGGATCAGGCGGTGCCCCGCCCGGCGCTGGATCAGGTAGAAGGCCCCGAGCGCCGGCACCGCAAGGGCGAGACCGCCCGCAACCGTCCGCGCGATCGGCCCGTCGCCGCAGATCACGATCAGCAGGGCGAGGCCGAGCACGGTGAACAGGAGCTGCGTCAGCGCCTGGGTCATCAGGTCGACGAACATGCTCGCCCCCGCGAGCGCGCCCGGCACGCCGCGCTTCGACAGGAGGCGCGCGCCGACGAAATCGCCGCCGACGGTGGCCACCGGCAGCAGCGTATTGATACCCTCGCGCACGAAGCGCAGCGACACGCAATCGACGAGCTTGGCGGTGCCCCTGGGGAACACGACGTGCCAGCCGAGCCCCGCCCAGGCGACGGCCACGATGCGGGCCAGCACCACCAGGGCGGTACCCCAGCCGGCAGAGACGACGGCGGCCGAAACATCCTCAAGACCGGAGGACATGAACAGGCCGACGACCGTGCAGAGACCGGCGATCGAGGCCAAGGTCGTCAGGCGCTTCATTGTCGTCTTTCAAGCTCGCAAAAGGCTTGATGCGGGAAATCGGCCACGGTCGCGGCAGAAATAGGTCCGACGGGCCGAGAACGTTTCTGCCACGTTGCAGCACGGATGAGCGCTGTCTATCACCCGTTTAACACACCGGGGGCCAAAGCGGCGGCGGCGCTGAAGCGCCTGCGTAGAAGGCCGCGGCACGTCGCAGAAGGGGCACACGTCATGGAGCGCGAATCACCGATCACGGCCCTCGAGGCCGTGAGCGACGACACGCATGCCGGCCATTATGCGGGTGGTGGAGCGGCGCCGGGCGTGCCGGCCCCGCACGCGCCCGTGATGGCGTGGAACGAGTGGGATCCGCTGGAGGAGGTGATCGTCGGCTCGCTCGACGGCGCCACGATCCCGACCCATCACCTGACGGTAATCTTCAATCTGCCGCGCGCCGCGCAGCCGTTCTACCGGCTTGCGAGCGGCTGGAAGTATCCGGGGTTCATGAAGAAGCTCGCCCAGGCCGAGCTCGACAACTTCATCACCATCCTGGCCGGCGAGGGCGTGAAGGTCCGCCGCCCCGACACGGTGGACTTCTCCAAGAAGTTCAAGGCGCCGCGCTGGTCCTCCCGGGGCTTCTGCGTGGCCTGCCCGCGTGACCCGTACCTCGTCATCGGCGACGAGATCATCGAGAGCCCGATGTGCTGGCGCTCGCGCTACTTCGAGGGCGACGCCTACCGGTCGCTGTTCAAGGAGTATTTCCGCGCGGGCGCCCGTTGGACCTCGGCACCGCGTCCGCAGCTGACCGACGACCTCTACAACTACGATTACCGGGTGCCGAACCTGAAGGCCGGCGAGCCCATGCAGTTCACGGTCAACGAGTTCGAGCCGGTCTTCGACGCCGCCGACTTCGTCCGCTGCGGCCGGGACCTGTTCGTCACCCGCTCGAACGTGACCAACCTGATGGGCATCGAGTGGCTGCGCCGCCACCTCGGCCCGGGCTTCCGCATCCACGAGATCGAGAGCCGCTGCCCGCAGCCGATGCACATCGACTCGTCGTTCATGCCGCTGGCCCCCGGCAAGGTGCTGGTGAACCCCGACTACGTCGACGTCGAGAAGCTGCCGGCCGTGCTCAAGAAGTGGGACGTGCTGATCGCCCCGCGCCCCGACCCGGTCGAGGGCTTCATGAGCAAGATCTCGATGTGCTCGCCCTGGACCTCGATCAACGTGCTCGCGATCACCGAGAAGAAGATCGTCGTCGACCAGAGCCAGCCGACGCTGATCAAGGCGCTCAAGGATTGGGGCTTCGATCCGATCCCGGCGCCGTTCCTGAGCTACGGGCCGTTCGGCGGCTCGTTCCACTGCGCGACCCTCGACGTGCGCCGCCGGGGTGTGCTGAAGTCGTATTTTTGATAGTCGAGCGGGCCGCTTCTCACAGAGGAGCTCTCCTCCCCCTTGTGGGGAGGAGCCGGAGGTGGGGGTGGTGCAGGATCGAGCGATTGGGTGCCTTCTGCACCACACCCACCCCTAACCTCTGCCCGCAAGGGGTAGGGGAAAAGTGCCCATCGCTCACGACGTCGGCGTCAGACTAAGAAGTGTACATCTGCCGCCCGCGGCAGCGACCATCCGCGCTCACCGCGCCCCGATCCCCTCGATCAGCGCCTTGTTGAAGCCCTCCGGGTCGGACATCTGCGGCGCGTGGCCGAGATCCGGGAACTCGACGAGCCGCGCACCCGGGATCGCCTGCGCGGCCGCCCGGCCCAATTCGGGATAGTGGCCGAGACTCGCCCGCACCTCCGGCGGAGCGAGGTCCTTGCCGATCGCCGTGTTGTCCTTCTGGCCGATCATCAGCAGCGTCGGCACCGCGATTTGCGGGAACCGGTAGACCACCGGCTCGGTGACGATCATGTCGTAGACGAGCGCCGAGTCCCAAGCGACCGCCTCCTCGCCGGGCCCGGTGTTGAGTCCGGCCAGCATCGTCACCCAGGGCTCGTAGCGGGGCTCCCACTGACCCGCGTAGTAGGTCGCGGTCTCGTAGGCGCGGATCGATTCCGCCGAGGTCTTCAGCTCCCGCTGATACCACTGCGCCACGGAGATCGGCGGCAGGCCCTTGGCGTTCCAGTCCTCCAAGCCGACGGGATTGACCAGCACGAGCCGCTCCACCGCCTTCGGGTAGAGCAGGGCGTAATGGGCGGCCAGCATGCCGCCCGTCGAGTGGCCGACCAGAATGGGGCGCTCGACCCCGAGCTGCGCCAGCAGCGCGTGCGTATTTTCGGCGAGTTGCCGGAAGGTGAACTGGTAGGCGGCGGGCTTGCTCGATTTGCAGAAGCCGATCTGATCGGGCGCGATCACCCGGTAGCCGGCCGCGCTGAGCGCGCGGATCTGGCTCTCCCAGGTGGCGGCGCAGAAGTTCTTGCCGTGGAGCAGCACGGCGGTGCGGCCGTTCGGCGTCTCGGCCGGCACGTCGAGATAGGCCATCTGGAGCGTCTGGCGCTGCGATGGGAAGGTGAAGCGCTTGACCGGGAAGGGATAGTCGAACCCTTCCAGCTCCGGTCCAAAGGCCGGGGTGGCGACACGATCCGCCGTCGCCGCGCCGGGGGAGGCCAGCGCGAGGAGCGCGGCGGCGAGGATGGGTCGGAGCATGGCCGCCTCGTGTGCCAGCGGCGTCAGGCGCCGCGTCGCCGGCACAGATCGGGCATTCGAAGGGCGCTGTCCATGATGCGGGCCCGGTCCGTCAGCCACCGGGCCCGGACAGCGCGGAGCAACCTCAAGCCGCGGCCGGCTGCGCCACGGCAGCCTGATCGCGCTTGGTGTACCAGGCGTCGGACATGGAGAACGACGCGAACCGGCGCTCGTACCCGTTCCGGGTCATAAGTTCGGCGAGCGCTTCGTTCTGCTGCGGATCGGTATGCGCGACGCTGAGCAGCGTCACATCGTGTTCGGCAAAATCGAAGCCCTCCAGAAGGTCGAGCGTATCCTCCTCGGCGTTGATGCTCAGGAAGTCGATCGTGCGCGGCGCATTCGCCGCCTGCAGAAGACTGCGCAGCGTGACGGTCTCGACCTCGTACCTTCTTCCACTCCGCCGCGTGCCCGTCCCCGGAGCGGTTCCGGCCGACGCATCCTCGGCACTGTCCGGGTCGTTGAACAGGATCTTCAAGCCATCGTCGGTGTAGACGAACTTGTTCGTGACGTAGCAGGTCCGGTCGGCGCGCAGCTTCTCGTGCCGGCTGCGTGCCGGTTCCGCGATGGCCCCCTGCCAGCCATAGAGTTTCTCGAGCAGGCGCGTGGTGCTGGCACCCCGATCGTCCGCGGCACCGAACTCGACGAAATAGCCGTTCCGCTTCTCTCCGAGTTCGAACAGGACCCAGAGATCCTGCAGGAGCGGCGCGCTGGAGAGCGCCGCACGCCGGGCCGCGAAGGTGAGGAAGTCGATCGCTTCGGCGTGAGCCTCCTGGCCCGGACCGACGAGGCTCTTGATCTCCGCGATCGATCCTTCGAGCGTCTCTCGGACACTCAAAACCGTCCTGAAGACGATGCCAAGCTCATTTTCCACGATCAACTCCTCTACATACGCGTCCGAGCGATCGGTCCGCCGCGGATTTCCGGAACCTTTCAGGCCTATACTCATCGATCAGCGTGGCATTCCGCCTGTCCCGCCCAGGCCGCTGCCCGGAGGAATCGCTGATAAACAGCACCAGATAAGAACTATCCACCTCGGATGAAGTCATCCAAAACAAAATACAGAGGCCGTATTCAGGACAACCCAATATTATTCTGCATGTATCGACGGATAAGATCGATTCAAGCAAATCATAACGCGGTATATTTTGTCCTTCTTGCGGCCAAGCCTATGACGAGCTTTTGCAAAGGATTAGGAACGAGTCAATGACACGGACCACGAAAACGATCTTAACGCTTGCTATCCTGACCGGCCTCAGCACAGCTCCGGTCCTTGCCGCGGATGCGTGCGATCGCCTGGCCGCCCGGGTGATCCACGACACCGGCGTTTCACTCGCCGGCCGGGCCGGCCCCTACGCGGTGTTCCGCGCAGAGGACGCGGAGCGGATGAGCCTCGATTGCCGGGCGCCCGCGCGGATCACCGTGGCCTCCCGGGATCGGGAGCCGTCCCAGGCCTATTTCATTCTGGTCGGCCGTGCGGCCCGGGCCCTCGCTGGGGCGGATCCCGCCGCCGCCGAGGTGCTGGCGCTCAACCTGCATCAGGCCAGCCTCCTGGCCAACGCCCCGCGCCGCGGCAGCTCCGGTCGCGTGGTGATGCTGTGCGAGACCGGCCCGCGGACCGATGGCCTCCGGGAGGATCTCACGGTCTGCCGTGTCGCGCCCCGCACCGGGCTTTCGCGGATCCGCCGTGCGGGCTAGACCGCACCCATGTCGAATCCCGAACACCCCGGTCCCATCGTCCAGGTGGGCCAAACGCGCTTCGCCAACCACTTGCCGCTCGCGCTGATCGCAGGCCCGTGCCAGTTGGAGGGGCGAAACCAGGCCCTGGAGATCGCCGCAGCCCTCAAGGAGATGACGGCGCGCGCCGGGATCGGACTCGTGTTCAAGACCTCGTTCGACAAGGCCAACCGCACCTCGGGCAGCGCCGCCCGCGGCGTCGGCCTGGACGAGGCGCTGCCGGTCTTCGCAGAGATCCGCGAATCCCTGGGCCTGCCGGTGCTGACCGACGTGCACGCGGCCGAGCACTGCGCCCGGGCCGCCGAGGCGGTGGACGTGCTCCAGATCCCGGCCTTCCTGTGCCGCCAGACCGACCTGCTCCTGGCGGCGGCCGCGACCGGCCGGGCGGTCAACATCAAGAAGGGCCAGTTCCTCGCGCCCTGGGACATGAAGCACGTGGCCGCCAAGGTGACGGAGGCCGGCAATCCCAATGTCATCGTCACCGAGCGGGGCGCCTCGTTCGGCTACAACACCCTGGTCTCGGACATGCGCAGCCTGCCGATCATGGCGCAGGTGACGGGCGGCGCGCCGGTGGTGTTCGACGCGACCCATTCCGTGCAGCAGCCGGGCGGCCAGGGCGCGAGTTCCGGCGGCCAGCGCGAATTCGTCGCCGTGCTGGCCCGGGCCGCCGTGGCGGTGGGGGTGGCGGGGGTGTTCATCGAGACCCATCCCGACCCCGACCGGGCGCCCTCCGATGGCCCCAACATGGTCGCGCTGAAGGACATGCCGGCGCTGCTCGCCGAACTCATAGCCTTCGATAAGCTGGCCAAGGCCCGCGCCGCGTAGACGGGGATCCCAAAGGGCGAGCCCTTTGGTGGGTCGTCAGGGCAAAGCCCTGACTGAGTTCCAAGGCTCCCTGAGTCCCAAGGCTCCCTGAGTCCCAAGGCTCCCTGAGTCCCAAGGCTCCCTGAGTCCCAAGGCTCCGCCCTGGACCCGCGAAAGGGCTCGCCCTTTCGAAACCCCGATCAGGGACGCGCCAGCACCTGGATCCGCAGGGGTTGGACGAGGCCGTAGCGGCCATCCGCCTCGCGTTCGGCCGCCGTCTCGAACGCCGCCTCCACGACGGGGCGCCGGGCCTCGACCGTCGCCGCACGGGCGGGGTCCACGGCGCAGACCCGCGTCAGGAAGGCGTCGAGGGACGCGAAACTCTCCCGCCGCTCGACCGTGACGTCGCGACGGCACGCGAACGTGCCCCGGGACAGGGCTGCCGCGATCGCATCCTGCGCGGACGCGCGCACCGTAGTTTCGTCCTCGATGGGCTGAAGGGCATCGAAGAAGCTACCCGCCGCGAGCGGTTCCACCACCACGAGCGACCCGCCCGGGACGAGCACGCGCGCCGCCTCGACGAGGGCGGCGGCGGGGTCGGGCACGTGGTGCAGGGCGTTGAGCAGGACGGCCCCGTCGAAACTGGCATCGGGGAAGGGCAGGGCTTCGCCCGAGGCGGCCTCGAACTGCGCCTCCGGGACGGCGGCCCGGGCCTGCGCAAGCGCCGCATCGCCCGGGTCGATGCCGGTCACCGCAGCACCGTCCTCGCTCAGGCGCTTCGCAAGCGTTCCGCCGCCACACCCGATGTCGAGGATCCGCTTGCGGGACAGCGGCGCGAAGGTCTCGCGGATCAGAGTCAGGGCATCCATGCGGTCAGTCCTCCAAGTCTGCCATCATACGGGCCGCACCGGGCGGAGGCGATCTCGGCGTGCTTCGCGCTGAGCCGGTCTCTGCCGTCGCGGATTGGCGACCCGCTTGGGCGGAGATGCGCGCGCATCGGAATATTTTCGCAAGGTTTCGGATCGGACGCTCTTCGGAACGGCGAGCAGCGCCGTACGGCCGAGGCATCGCGCATGATGAACCGCGGTTCATAAAACCGACTGTGTGCGGAGCCGCACGCCAAGACCTGTGAGAACTTGGAACTGTCCCGCTGTGGCTACGTTATTGGGCAGGTTCGATCGAGGATCGAGAAGGAACATCATGCGCAAGATCGGTATCATCGCCACCGCCGCCGCTCTGGCCCTCGGCAGCGTTGCCGCCACGTCCAGCGCCGAGGCACGTCCCTACGGCTACCATGGCGGCTACGGCGGCTACGGTCACGGCGGCTACTACCGCGGCGGCCGTCGCGGCATCGGCACTGGCGCCGCCATCGGCCTCGGCATCGCCGGCCTCGCGGCTGGTGCGATCGCCGCCGGCGCGGCCCGTGACAGCTACTACGGCGGCGGCTACGGCTACGCCCCGTCCTATGGCTACGGCTACGCGCCCGTCTACGGCGGCGGCTACGCGGCCCCGGGCTACGGCTACTACGGCTACGGCTACTGAGATCGGGCAACCGTCGGGGAAGGGGCGACCGGCGCGAGCCGGTCGCCCTTTTCGTTTGGCGGGGTCCGCGGCCCATCACCGGCCGCGATAGGGCGGGACTCCGGGATCGGGCAGCCAGGCGTTCTTGGGCACATCGCCCGTCTGCCAGAACACGTCGATCGGGATGCCGCCGCGGGGATACCAGAACCCGCCGATGCGCAGGTAGCGCGGCTCCAAGAGGTCGCGCAGCCGCTTGCCGATCGCCACCGTGCAGTCCTCGTGGAACGCGCCGTGGTTGCGGAACGCGCCGAGGTAGAGCTTCAGCGACTTCGACTCCACCAGCCAGTCCCCCGGCACGTAATCGATCACCAGGATGGCGAAGTCCGGCTGGCCGGTGACGGGGCAGATCGAGGTGAATTCGGGCGCGGTGAAGCGGGCTACGTAGTCGGTATCCATGTGCGGATTCGGGACCCGGTCGAGCCGTGCCTCCTCGGGGGAGGTCGGGAACGGCGTCGGCTGGCCGAGTTGGAGCGTCTCTGGTGCGGTCATGGCAGCGGTATAGATCCGGAGAGTTCTGGATTCAAAAGGGCTGAGCCCTTTTGCGGGTCCGGGGCAGAGCCCTGGTCCATGGGGGCTCTGCCCCCAAACCCCGGCCAAAGGGCTAGCCCTTTGGGATCCCGCTACCGGGCGCTCTCCCGTTTGGGACGCCTGTCACGACACGTGCACAGGCCTGGCCTACGGCGGTGCTTGCCGCCGAACGCGGCTTGACGGATAAGCCGCCGCGATGCGCCGCACCCCGAATCGGGGCTGCCGCCGCCGACAAGCGGCCCCGCGAGAGGACGTTCCATGACCGCGATCACCAATATCAGCGCCCGCGAGATTCTCGACAGCCGCGGTAATCCCACGGTCGAGGTCGACGTCATCCTGGAGGACGGCTCGTTCGGTCGCGCCGCGGTCCCCTCGGGCGCCTCCACGGGCGCCCACGAGGCGGTGGAGCTGCGCGACGGCGACACGAACCGCTTCCTCGGCAAGGGCGTGCTGAAGGCGGTCGAGGCGGCACAGACCGAGATCCTCGACGCGATCGGCGGCATGGAGGCCGAGGAGCAGGTCGCGATCGACGAGGCGATGATCGAGCTCGACGGCACGCCCAACAAGGCGCGGCTCGGCGCGAACGCGATCCTGGGCGTGTCCCTGGCGGTGGCGAAGGCCGCGGCCGAGGCCTCCGGCCTGCCGCTCTACCGCTACGTCGGCGGCGTGCAGGGCCGGGTTCTGCCGGTGCCGATGATGAACATCATCAACGGCGGCGCGCATGCCGACAACCCGATCGACTTCCAGGAATTCATGATCCTGCCGGTGGGCGCCGATTCGCTCGCCGAGGCCGTGCGCATGGGCTCCGAGGTGTTCCACACCCTCAAGAGCAAGCTGAAGAAGGCCGGCCACAACACCAATGTCGGCGATGAGGGCGGTTTCGCCCCGAATCTTCCGTCCGCTGAGGCCGCCCTCGATTTCGTGATGGACGCGATCAGCGCCGCCGGCTTCAAGCCCGGCCAGGACATGGCGCTCGCCCTCGACTGCGCCGCCACCGAGTTCTTCAAGAACGGCGCCTACGCGTACGAGGGCGAGGGCACGAGCCGGACCATCGAGGCGCAGGTCGACTACCTCGCCCAGCTGGTCGACGCCTACCCGATCGTCTCGATCGAGGACGGCATGTCGGAGGACGACTGGGCCGGCTGGAAGCTGCTGACCGAGAAGATCGGTGACCGGTGCCAGCTCGTGGGCGACGACCTGTTCGTCACCAATGTCGAGCGCCTGTCGCGCGGCATCGCGGAGGGTACGGCGAACTCGATCCTGATCAAGGTCAACCAGATCGGCACGCTCACCGAGACCCTGGCGGCGGTCGATATGGCCCAGCGGGCCGGCTACACTGCGGTGATGTCGCACCGCTCGGGCGAGACCGAGGATTCGACCATCGCCGACCTCGCGGTCGCCACCAATTGCGGGCAGATCAAGACCGGCTCGCTCGCCCGCTCGGACAGACTGGCCAAGTACAACCAGCTGATCCGCATCGAGGAGGGCCTCGGCCCGCAGGCGCTTTACGCCGGCCCGTCAGCGCTGAAGCAGCTGGCGCGGCGCTGAATCCGGCGGATCGGTTCTGGGTTCCTTCCGCGGGGTAGGGGCCGGGCTGGGACGTCTGCGACGGCACCGGCAAGACACCCCGTCGCCGCGACGCGCGCTCCCTCCCCCCTCTGCGGGGGAGGGTGGCCCCCGAAGGAGGCCGGGAGAGGGGAGCAACGGCACAGGACGACGCTGTCGCCTTCAAACCTGCTCCACCCAATCCGGAAGCCGGGTTCCCCTCTCCCGACCCCTGCTCACGCAGGGGCCACCCTCCCCCGCAGAGGGGGGAGGGAAAGGCGCGGAAGGCCCATCCTGCACCGGAAAATCCGGTCCCGCCTAGGGCTCCCCCGGCACGCTCCAGACCCGCATCGGCCGCGACAGGCCCCGCAACTCGATCGTGCCGACCGGCTCCAAGCGCCGCGCGCACCGCTCGGCAAAGGCATCCGACACCAGAAGTTCGTGGCCGAGCGCCGCGCATTGGCTCTCGATCCGGCTGGCCTCGTTGACCGCCCGTCCGATGATCGTGAAGTCGAGCCGCCGCGCGGTGCCGACATTGCCGTAGATCACCGTCCCGAAATGCACGACGCACTCGGCCGGGAGTTCGGGCAGCCCGGCCGCGCGGCGGCGGACATTGAGCGCCGCATTGGCCGCGAGTCCCTCGGTCGCGGCATCGAGGGCGCCGCCGCAGACCGGGCAGGGGAGGGTGCCGGCATCCGGCACCGGAAAGATCGCCAGGAACCCGTCGCCTAAGAATTTCAGGATCTCGCCCCCGTGCTGTTCCACCGGGTCGCCGAGGGCGTCGAAATGCTCGTTGAGCCACGCGACCATGTCGGCCGGATCCACCCGGTCGGCCAAGGCCGTGAAGCCGCGCAGGTCGGTCAGCAGGATGGCGGCCGGCACGGCGCGTCCCTCGCCCCGCCGGATCTGGCCGTCGAGGACGCGCTCGGCGGTGGAGCGGCCGAGATAGGTGGCCGACACCTCGCGGAAGGTGTGGGCCAAGCCCATCTTGGCGATCGCCAGGGTCAGGAACGGCAGCACGTCCGCGATGGCCGACAGGTGCGCGTCGGTGAAGCCGGCAGCCTCGCGGGTGCAGAACGAGACCGCGATGCCCTGGAGCGCCGTGCCGGGGGCGAACGCGACGATGTGCAGGACGTAGTCGACCCCGCCCTGCGCCCCCAGCGCCTTCAGGACCGGAAAGTCCGCCTCCAGCTCGGGGGCGTCGAGGCGCCAGCGGCCGAACGTCTCGCCGGTCTCCACCAGGGCGTAGACCGGGCTCAGCAGCCAGTCGCTCTCCTCGTCGGCACCGTGGGCATTGGCCACGAACGACATCCCCTCGCCCGCGTGCCAGTTGAGGCTGACGCCACGCAGCATCGGGTCCAGGGCCGGCGCCATGACGCTGACCCGCCAGACCGGGATGCCGGCCTCGACCAGCGCCTCGCAGAAGCCGGAGAGCAGGGTGTCGTGGTCGTCGGTCGCCGTGGCGTGTTCGGCGATCCAGCGCCTCAGATGCGTCAGGTCCATCTCTCAGGCTCGCCCTCTGTTCGTGCCGGTCGCGTGCGTGATCGACGTGATCCGTTAACCTTTCCGCGCGAGGGTCACGCCATGGTCGTGCGCCGCCGAGTCAGAATGGTTGTGTTGCCGCTGGGTCTCTGGACCCTGTCGGCACTCGTGGTCGGTTATTTCGTGTGGCAGGCCGAGAGCGGCAACCGCGGCCTAGAGGCCAAGAAGGTCCTCAAGATCCGCGCCTACCAGCTCACCCAGGAACTCAACGCCGTGAAGGCCGAGCGGGCCACCTGGGAGCACCGGGTGGCGCTCCTCAAGAGCGATCAGATCGACCGCGACCTCCTGGAAGAGCGCGCGCGGATCGTGCTCGGGCGGGTCCACGCCAACGACGTCGTCATCATCACGCCGTGATGACCAGCCTCCGCGACCCGCGTGACCATCGCGGTCGCGTGCGCTGTGATCAGGGGGCGTCCGCGTCGGCGGCCCTTCGAAGAACCTCCTCACCCCACTGATTGAGGCTCTTGCCCGACAGTTCCGCGGCGCGGGCCACGTTGGCATGAAGCTCCGGCGAGACGCGGAACTGCAAGCTGCCGGAATAGGGGCGCTGGGGCGCCTTGCCGACCTTGGCGCAGGTCTCGACATAGTCCTCGACCGCCTCGCGGAAGGCCGCCTCCAGAGCGGTAACAGTGTCGGCATGAAAGCCCACGCCATCGCTGATGCCAGCGATGGTGCCAACGAAGACGTGATCGTCGGCGTCGAACTCGACCCGGGCGGCGTAGCCCTTGTATCGAAGCACGTTGCTCATCTGCCCGATCCTTCCTCGCTCGCGTCCGGCGCCTCGGTCAGGACCACCCCGATCTTCGTCAGGAACGCCCGCGCCGCCCTGATCTGGTAGCGCTTGGCTTCCTTCTCGGGATGCGGCCTGTGGAACGTCTCGACGTGCTCGCCCTCGGGGCCGAACGCGAACCGCACGCGTGAACCGGATCCCTCGACGACCACGCAGCCCGCGGCGACCAGCAACGCTTCAACCGCGTTCCACTCGATCGTCCCCGACACCGGGTCGGTGAACACCCGCGTCAGCGTCTTGCGGTGCCGAGAGTTCATGCAAGCATAATGCGCTTGCCTGATCGAGATTCAAGCAGAAAATGCTTGCTTTGACAGGATCGGCGTTTGGGCTGGGCTCCGAGCATAGGCCTCAGGATACGCGCGAGCGGTTTCAGGACGTTCGCCCCCCGATGCGATGCAGTCCCGAAAGCCTTCTGACAACAACGGCTTCCTGTCAGAGCGGCGACCCTCGCTTTCCAACCGGCGCTGTCCTACACCCCCACGAAGTCGCGTGGAATCACGGGGAGAGCGCCGATGGATGCCGCCAAGGAGCCCGCAAAGGACGCCTCGTCCGGGTCATCGCAGGCTGCGAGCCCTCAGGCCGGAAGTCCTCAGGCCGCCGAGTCGCATAAGCCGGCGGCGCCCAACATGCCGCAGTTCACGCGCGATGAAGATCTCCACGCCTATCACGAGATGCTGCTGATCCGGCGCTTCGAGGAGAAGGCCGGCCAGCTCTACGGCATGGGCCTGATCGGCGGCTTCTGCCATCTGTATATCGGCCAGGAAGCCGTGGTGATCGGCATGCAGATGGCCTCGGTCGACGGCGACCAGGTCATCACCGGCTACCGCGACCATGGCCACATGCTGGCCTGCGGCATGGACCCGAAGGGCGTCATGGCCGAGCTGACCGGCCGCCGCGGCGGCTACAGCCGCGGCAAGGGCGGCTCGATGCACATGTTCAGCCGCGAGAAGCAGTTCTTCGGCGGCCATGGCATCGTCGGTGCCCAGGTCTCGCTCGGCACCGGGCTGGCCTTCGCCGACCATTACCGGGAGAACGGCAAGGTCAGCCTGACCTACATGGGCGACGGCGCCGCCAACCAGGGCCAGGTCTACGAGAGCTTCAACATGGCGGCCCTGTGGAAGCTGCCTGTGGTCTACGTGATCGAGAACAACCGCTACGCCATGGGCACCTCGGTGGCCCGGGCCTCGGCGCAGACCGACTTCTCGAAGCGCGGCCTCTCCTTCGGCATCCCCGGCGAGCAGGTCGACGGCATGGACGTCCGCACGGTCCGCGAGGCCGCCACACGGGCGATCGAGCACGCCCGCACCGGCCAGGGCCCGTACATCCTGGAGATGCAGACCTACCGCTATCGCGGCCATTCCATGTCCGATCCGGCCAAGTACCGGACCAAGGACGAGGTCTCGAAGATGCGCGACGAGCACGACCCGATCGAGATGGTGCGCAAGCGCCTGCTCGAATTGCACGGGGTGCCGGAGGCCGATCTGAAGGCGACCGACGCCAAGGTCCGCGAGATCGTCAACGCCTCGGCCGAGTTCGCCACCAACGATCCCGAGCCCGATCCGTCCGAGCTCTGGACCGATATCTTGTTGGATGCGCACGCCTAGCGCGATCCTGAAACCCTGGCCGCCCCGACCGAAAAGACGACCGCAGAGCTGAGCATGGCGACCGACATCCTGATGCCCGCCCTCTCGCCCACCATGGAGGAGGGCAAGCTCGCCAAGTGGCTGAAGAAGGAGGGCGATCCGATCAAGTCCGGCGACGTGCTGGCCGAGATCGAGACCGACAAGGCCACCATGGAGGTGGAAGCGATCGACGAGGGCGTCCTCGCCAAGATCCTGATCGCGGAGGGTACCGAGGGCGTCGCGGTCAACACGCCGATCGCCGTCATCGCGGCCGAGGGCGAGGATCCGGCGAGCGTCCAGTCGGGCGGCGCGCCGAAGCCCAACGGCGCCGGCGGCCATCCGGCCCCGACCCCCGACATGCAGGCCGAAGGCATGGCCGACACGGCCGCCCCGGCGTCGAAGACCGGCGACGACGCCCCGCGGGCGCCGGCGGCACCGGCAATCATCACCAACAAGGCCGACGCGCCGGTGATGGAGGAATTCCCGGCCGGCACGCCGATGGTCACCACCACCGTGCGCGAGGCCCTGCGCGACGCCATGGCGGAGGAGATGCGCCGCGACGGCGACGTGTTCGTGATGGGCGAGGAGGTCGCCGAGTACCAGGGCGCCTACAAGATCACGCAAGGGTTGCTGCAGGAATTCGGCGCCAAGCGGGTGGTCGACACCCCGATCACCGAGCACGGCTTCGCGGGCATCGGCGTCGGCGCGGCGCTGGCCGGGTTGAAGCCCATCATCGAGTTCATGACCTTCAACTTCGCCATGCAGGCGATCGACCACATCATCAACTCGGCGGCGAAGACGCTCTACATGTCGGGCGGCCAGCTCGGCTGCCCGATCGTGTTCCGCGGCCCCAACGGCGCGGCCGCCCGGGTCGGCGCCCAGCACAGCCACGATTATTCCGCGTGGTACTCCAACGTGCCGGGCCTGAAGGTGATCGCGCCCTACACGGCGTCTGACGCCAAGGGCCTGCTCAAGGCCGCGATCCGCGATCCGAATCCGGTGATCTTCCTCGAGAACGAGATCCTGTACGGCCAGTCCTTCCCGGTGCCGCAGCTCGACGATTTCGTGCTGCCGATCGGCAAGGCGCGGATCCACCGCCCCGGCACGGACGTGACCATCGTGTCGTTCGCCATAGGCATGACCTACGCGCTCAAGGCCGCGCAGGTGCTGGCCGAGCAGGGGATCGAGGCCGAGGTGATCGACCTGCGCACGATCCGTCCGATGGATTCCGAGACGGTGGTCCGGTCGGTCAAGAAGACCGGCCGCTGCATCACCGTGGAGGAGGGGTTCCCGCAATCGGGCATCGGCGCCGAGATCGTCGCCCGCCTGATGGTCGATGCCTTCGACTACCTCGACGCCCCGGTCCTGCGCATCACCGGCAAGGACGTGCCGATGCCCTACGCGGCCAACCTCGAGAAGCTGGCCCTGCCGAACGTGGCCGAGGTCGTCGAGGCGGCCAAGAGCGTCTGCTACAAGTGACCGGTGCGTGGGCGGGCCTGGTCCCGCCCCGTCCCGGCAGGGGGTCGAGGAACAGCCGGCGCGCCATGAGCCAGGATACCAGCAGCGACTTCGCCGAACTCGCGATCCCGCCCGACGCCCGGGAACAGGGCGGCGTCGAGGTGCTGCGCGCCGCCGTGGTCGATGGCGCGGTGAGCGTCGCGCTCCGCCGCTCCTTCGACGATCCGGCGACCTGGGGCCGGCTGCTGGCCGACCTCGCCCGGCAGGCCGCCCGCGCCTACGCGCTGGAGACCGACCTATCGGAGGAGGAGGCGATCGAGCGCATCCGCGCCGGGTGGGAGGCCGAGGGGCTCGACCCCGGCGGCCTCAACTAGCGATGGCACGCGACCATGGCTGAGGCGGCCGTCCGGCAAGCGACCTACGCGGATCTCGAAGCGGTCCCCGAGCATCGCGTCGCCGAGATCATCGACGGTGTGCTGGAGACGCATCCGCGGCCGAGGCCGCGGCATGGCATTGCCGCGGCCCGCCTGTCGGGAGAGCTGGATCGGCCATTCGCACGCGGCCGTGGCGGCCCTGGTGGATGGGTCTTCATCATCGAGCCTGAACTTCATCTGGGATCCCAGGTGGTCGTGCCCGATCTCGCGGGCTGGCGCCGCGAGCGGATGCCGACCGAACCCGAGGATGCCTACATCGAAACGCCTCCGGATTGGATCTGCGAGATCCTTTCGCCGTCCACGATCCGCCTCGACCGTGGCCGCAAACGCAGCATCTACGGCGAGGCCGGGATCGGCCACCTCTGGCTGCTCGATCCGGGCGAGGGCGTGCTGGAAGGCTTCGCGCTTGAGAAGGGCCGCTGGGTGCTCCTTGCCACGATCCAGCGCGGCGAGACCGTGGCCCTGCCGCCCTTCGACGCCGTTCCGTTCCCCTTCGACGACCTGTTCCCCTTCGACAATCCGCCCTTCGACGATCCGGCCGCCCCGGCCTTGCCCGAGACCTGATGCCATGCCGATCAACGTGCTGATGCCCGCGCTCTCGCCCACCATGGAGAAGGGCAACCTCGCCAAGTGGCTGAAGAAAGAGGGTGACGCGATCAAGTCCGGCGACGTGCTGGCCGAGATCGAGACCGACAAGGCCACCATGGAGGTGGAGGCGATCGACGAGGGCGTGCTCGCCAAGATCCTCGTGCCCGAGGGCACGGCCGACGTGCCGGTGAACGACCTGATCGCCATCATCGCCGCCGAGGGCGAGGACCCGGCGAGCGTCCAGGCCGGCGGTGCGCCGAAGACGGCCTCCAACGGGGCGGCCAAACCGGAGCCCCAGGCCGACGCGTCGGCGGCCGACCAGAACACCACGCCCGGCGGCGGCCACATGTCGTACGAGCGGATCAACGCCGCGCCGGAGGGTGCGCAGCCGAGCGGGACGCCGCAGGTGGGTTCCGGCGGGCGGGTCTTCGCTTCGCCGCTGGCCCGCCGGATCGCCAAGCAGGAGGGCGTGGAACTCGGTGCCGTCCAGGGCAGCGGTCCGCATGGCCGCATCATCGCCCGCGACGTCCAGGCCACCAAGGCCTCCGGCGCCACCAAGGCTCCCGCACCCCAGGCCGCCGCCGAGGCGCCGAAGGCGGCAGCTCCCGCCCCGAAGGCCGCGCCCGCGGGTGGCGCGCCGGCCGGGCTCACGACCGATCAGGTCAAGGGCTTCTTCGCCAAGGATTCCTACGAGGACGTGCCGCTCGACGGCATGCGCAAGACCATCGCCAAGCGCCTCACCGAGGCGATGCAGGTCGCCCCGCACTTCTACCTGACGGTGGATTGCGAGCTCGACGCGCTGATGACGCTGCGCGAGACGCTGAACGCCTCCGCCGGCAAGGACAAGGACGGCAAGCCCGCCTTCAAGCTCTCGGTGAACGACTTCGTCATCAAGGCGATGGGTCTCGCGCTGACCCGCGTTCCGGCCGCCAACGCGGTCTGGGCCGAGGACCGGATCCTGCGCTTCAAGAACGCCGAGGTCGGCGTCGCGGTGGCGATCGACGGCGGGCTGTTCACCCCGGTGATCCGCCGGGCCAATGAGAAGACGCTGTCCACCATCTCCAAGGAAATGAAGGACTTTGCCGCCCGCGCCCGCGCCAAGAAGCTGAAGCCCGAGGAGTACCAGGGCGGCGTCACCTCGGTGTCGAACCTCGGCATGTTCGGGATCAAGCACTTCACCGCGGTGATCAACCCGCCGCAATCGAGCATCCTGGCGGTGGGCGCGGGCGAGAAGCGCATCGTCGTGCGGGACGGGGCCCCGGCCGTCGCGCAGGTGATGACCGCCACCCTGTCGTGCGACCACCGGGTGCTCGACGGGGCGCTCGGCGCGGAGCTGGTCTCGGCCTTCAAGGGGCTGATCGAGAACCCGATGGGCATGCTGGTGTGAGGGGGGACTCTGCTATGATCGTGTGAGCGGTCAATGGAGAGTCGCGTGTCCGAAGTCACCGATCTGGTCCTGCCGGTCCTTCAACGGATGCAGAGCGACATCGCCGAGGTGAAGCGCGATGTCGCAGCGATCAGGACGACCCTGGCAGGTCATACCGAGAAGCTCGAAGAACTGGAGATCTACGTCGCCTACGAGACCGGCCTCGGCACGCAGGCGAAGGCGGATCTGCAATCGATCAAGAAGACGATCAAGGCCATGGAGCAGCGGCTGAGCGCGCTGGAGACCTCGTCCTGATCGCCGCCTCAACGACGGTGCGGGCGCGCGCCACACAGCGGAGAGCTGAGACACGATGTCCGACACCTACGACGTCCTCATCATCGGCGCCGGGCCCGGCGGCTACGTCACGGCGATCCGGGCGGCACAGCTCGGGTTCAAGACCGCCGTGGTCGACCGTGAGCATCTCGGCGGCATCTGCCTGAACTGGGGCTGCATCCCCACCAAGGCGCTGCTCCGCTCGGCCGAGATTTATCATTATTTCCAGCACGCCGGTGATTACGGCCTGACCGCGGAGAAGGTCGGGTTCGACACGGCCGCCATCGTCAAGCGCTCCCGCGGCGTCTCGGGCCGGCTCAACGGCGGCGTCGGCATGCTGCTCAAGAAGAACAAGGTCGACGTGATCTGGGGCGAGGCGGCGGTCGACAGCGCCGCCAAGGGCAACCAGCCCGGCCAGGTCACCGTGACGGAGACCAAGCGCGCCGAGGCACCGAAGGGCGCCAAGGGCGCCGGCACCTACCAGGCCAAGCACATCATCGTGGCGACCGGCGCGCGGCCCCGGGCGATCCCCGGGATCGAGCCCGACAAGAAGCTGATCTGGACCTACTACGAGGCCATGGTGCCCGAGGCGATGCCCAAGAGCCTGCTGGTGATGGGCTCGGGCGCCATCGGCATCGAGTTCGCCTCGTTCTACCGCACCATGGGCGCCGAGGTGACCGTGGTGGAGCTGCTGCCGCAGATCCTGCCCGTGGAGGATGCCGAGATCGCAGGCCTCGCCCGCAAGCGCTTCGAGAAGCAGGGCATCAAGATCCTCACCGGCGCCAAGGTCACGAAGGTCGAGAAGGGCGCCAACTCGGTCACGGCGACCATCGAGGGCGGCGACGGCAAGTCCCAGCAGATCACCGCGGAAAAGCTGATCTCGGCGGTGGGCGTGGTCGGCAACATCGAGAGCATCGGCCTCGAAAAGCTCGGAGTGACGATCGACCGCGGGATCGTGGCGACCGACGGGCTCGGCCGCACCAACGTACCCGGCCTCTACGCCATCGGCGACGTCGCCGGCCCGCCGATGCTCGCCCACAAGGCCGAGCACGAGGGCGTCCTCTGCATCGAGACCATCAAGGGCCTGCCCACCCACCCGATGGACAAGGCCAAGATCCCGGGCTGCACCTATTGCCAGCCGCAGATCGCCAGCGTCGGGCTGACCGAGGCCAAGGCCAAGGAGCAGGGTTTTGCCGTGAAGGTCGGACGCTTCCCCTTCGCGGGCAACGGCAAGGCGATCGCGCTCGGCGAGCCGGACGGGCTGATCAAGACCGTGTTCGACGCCAAGACCGGCCAGCTGCTCGGCGCCCACATGGTCGGCGCCGAGGTGACCGAGCTGATCCAGGGCTACGTGGTGGCGATGAACCTGGAGAGCACCGAGGAGGAGCTGATGCACACGGTGTTCCCGCACCCGACGCTCAGCGAGATGATGCACGAGAGCGTGCTGGATGCGTATGGGAAGGTGATCCATTCGTAAGACCTGAAGCTGACCGAAAGCTCCTTCAAAACAAGCTGTTAGCCGAAGGAGCCTAGGTGGCTATCGGACCTTGGGTCAAGCCACGGGACAGCCAGGGGAGGGCCGGAAGCCGGCTCTCACTGTGCCCAGATTGTGCCAGCGAGCATCCTGACTGGAGCACACATACTGGCCTCAGTGGTCCCTCAAAGCGCTATGATGCGCCATGCCACTGCTGGAGCCTGACGACTTCCCACCGACACTGAGGGACCGCCTGAAGGCCGCTGGAGGAGGTCTCTTCCTGCTGGCTGTGGGTTCGCTGATGCTGTGGTCCGCCCCGACCTACGCAGATCCCTCCTGGACACCATCGTCCCACAGGCTCCGCTACCTGCTGGATTGGCCTCCGTTCTGGCGCGGGGCTCACATGGCAATCCTAGGGTCTTGGTTGGCAGGTTTCTCCCTGGTGGCCTTCTGGAAGGCTCTGAGGCGCTTCACACCACGATCCGAGCCATTGGGACGGAATAGCAGCCGCAAGCCGTGAGCGCCGTGGCGTACCGCTATCGGACCGTCACCTTACAGACGCCCGTCAGCATCTTGCCTGAGAGTTCTGACATAGCCGTGCTGGTGTTCTGGGTGACTAGTAGCTTGCCTGATCGTGGATAGATCGTGTGAACCCAGGTGGCGTCATCAAGCACGCTCACGAAGCTCCAGTGACCCGTCAGCATCCGTTTCACATAGGCCTTCTCGGTCACCACACGGCCCCCAGCAGACTTGGAACTCTGGAGGATCAGCAAGCCCTCCGATGTGTCGTCGTCTCCAGTGTATGACCACGAGACATCAGTGAGCTTATCCAACCTCCCAACAAGCTGACCATTCGTGTCATCCACCCGGTAGCCACCGATATCGGTGCATACAGCAACCAATTTCTCGGCTGACGCAGAACCGCCAAGCAACATCACAGAGATTAGAACGGCAAATACAATACGCATAGCTCAGAGTCAATTCATCTCACGCGCTTATATGTTCCGGCGAAAGTAACGTTCATGCCATAAATACCAAGCCAATTTTCCTCTTCTACAATCACAATGTCTTCCGCGAACCTGAAGGCCATCGTGTGCCCGTTGTCCCCATAATAGACTGCATACTCGGGACTCCGAAGCGCCATCATGTACTCACACTCGCCCGTATTTGGACCATACTGCCGTTCTGGCCCCCATATCGCAAAGCCGGTCACAAAATATCGGACCTCGCCATACGCGCTATCTGGCAATGGCGTTAAGATAATCTCGGCACTATCTTCCCCAGTTCCAACCCGAATATATTGCCCAGCTTTCGGATCTTCGGGTGGCAGTTCTAAGAAACCAAAATGAACCTTTTGAGACAAGGCAGCGCCAAGCGCGGAAATCAACTCATCCCGAAATACCTTAACTTCTTGTATTGTAAAACCCTTCCTCTGGCTTGTGCTGCTGTCGTATTGGTCATGATGCTCAAGACACATAAAGGCGAGATTACCCGGCTGACTGTTAGCATTATTACGGTCTAAGTGCGCAATTTGACCAGACTTCATGGAAACGTCTCGATCCAGCCCATAACATATACAACAACGCCGCCTTGAACTTAGCAGAACATCGGTTTCCGTTCTCTCCGGTGTTTTACGGCGTGCCATTCCGGTTCCTTGTGAGCATCGGCCACACCATAGTAAGCACCGCGTTCATTCAGAAAGTCTTTACAACTCATAGCCGCGCTAGGAGGCTGCAGGACAGCTACTAGCGTTAAGCCGCTACCTGCTACTCGCGTTTCCTCGCAGCCGCCCTGGGCCTTCCTAGCAAATCCTAGAGCATATCCGTGAAAGCTGCGAAGATCTGTGCCACCCGCTCAGCTATCGACCTCTCAAATCAATAGTGCTCCGTTTCGCCAATGGCATACTTTTTTCAACAATTACGGCTCGGCATGCATCTTAAGCAGCCTTTTGGATGGCTTCAGGAGCCCCCAGGATGTCCTTCAGCTTCACCGGCAGGGCGATACCCACCAACACCATAGAAACCGCCTCCATGACCTCCTGAGCGAGCCTGGCGTTGCTCTGAGCCACAAAGAGGCCGTCGTGACTGGGCAGGGCCACCACGTTCAAGGTCATCAGTTGCTCAAGGGTCGACAGAAGGATGCGGCTCTCGGTGAACATGAGGCTGTACCCCAGGATTTCCTTGGACCGCTCTTTGGGCTCGATAATCGACACCAACCCCGGATGCTTCTGACACAGCGCCTCCCGGAGCTTCTTGGCGGTCGTTCCTCTGGGTAGGTCATCCAGATGGCTTGGCTGGCCCGGGGCCGCTCCACCACGACCACCATTCAGGATTGAACACAGACCCTGCTTCACGGCGTCTCGGTGGTCTGGATTGCCTCGCCTGTAGCCGTCCAGGTAGCCCGTGAGGTCGTACAGATCACCATCAGGCCACTCCAGGCCTAAGCCACGATACGCAAGCCGAGGATGGAGCGACACGAAATCCAGGTCGGCTATCGGTTCCCCATCGATCCTGATGTTGCCCCTGCGGTACTTCTTCAGGTTCATCCAGAAGCCGCCGTAGAGCCTTCCCACCTGGTCGAATCGTAGTTCCTGCCGTGGAAGCAACTTGAAGCGCCGTGTCAGCCTTCGATCCAGGGTGTTCACAGGCCCGAAGCCATCCGGGAGGAACTGGATGTCAGCTTTGACGAGATGGTCGTTGATGCGGGCAACCTGATCGGACAAGGCCTCGGTCTCGGGGGTTGGCTCATAGTCTCTGAGCTTGGACTTGGGCTCCTGGTGGTAGCCACGATCCAGTTTGGTGGACACAATCAGCAGGGGCTCACCGTCCAACCTACCGAAGCATGACAGGTCCACACCATGATCCTCGACAAGCTGCACAAGGCTCGGTGCGATGCGCATGGTGGACCGGAGGCCCTTGGTCGAGGAGCCTTCAGTCTGAATTAGCAATCCGGCGCTCTGTAGGATGTCCAGAGTCTTGCCGAGAGTTCGTCTGAGGAGGTCGTGGTTGTTGTAGATGGTGAGCGGCTCTTTGTGGTCCCTACAGACGACAATGGGCTTCGGCTTACGGTGAGTCAGGTAGGATTTCGCCAGATTGGCTACCACAACCTCTACCAGGAGCCTGTAGCGCCTCTCAACATCATCCTTACGCCTCCTGTCTCTCTGTTCGACCTCAGACACCCTGGCAATCACGTCATCAACGACAGCCAGGAGGGCACCGGGTAGGGCGCACAGGAACTCATCTATCCAAGGATCATCCTTCTTAGGACGCACAGCTTCGGGCCTATTGGTCCCCCGGGTGGTCTCTTGATCCTCATGGTTCTCTATCAATGATATATCCCTTATCATACCATCATAGGAGGACTGCTAGTCTCTATGTCCAAAGGGGTCCTGTAGTATATCCATAAGGCCCCCACGTAAGGAAACCCCGAGAACACAGCGGTACCCGGGGATCGGCCCATGCCCGCACTTCGTTTCAGAGATAGAAGGCGTCTTGATTATTGAGGCCCCCGAAGCGCCAAGGTTGGCCGCGCGGCCGCTTAGCGACCTGGCCCGCGCCCGCTTCGGCCTGACCGCAGGAAACCACTCCGAGCCGGTGTGGACTTGCGTGACCGCTGCGCCATGATGGCCTGGCTCTCGGCCTCTGATTGCTGAGCAGCGTAAGCCGACCGTGAGGCAGACTCTTGGTCCCAGGCCTGGTCTTTGCGCGCCTTGACCTTCCCAAGCTCCTCCACAAGGGCATCCGTCTCATCCGACTGTGCCTGTCGCTGAGCGTCATCCCCGGCCGCCTGACGTGCCTTGAAGGCCTTTGCCATCGGGTTGCTCATCAGGAGCCCGTCAGCGTCCTGGATCATGTCCGGAGGCCTGTACCCCTGTCCCCCGTGGAGGGTGATCAGACCGTCTTCGCCCAAAAGCCGTCCAGAGAACCCGACGTACCCCGGTTGGGACGGGAGGCGCCCCATGAAGTCAGGTTCGCCAGGAAGCCGCATTGGTGCCCCTGGTGGCTGTGTTGGTGGTGGCGAAGATGAGGAGCCTTGGCCCAGCCCTATGGTGCTGAGAAGTGTCCCGAGACCTCCTTGTCTCAGCTTAGCGAGGGCCGAAGCGAAGTCGAATGGTGGCGAGCCTGGTGGTGGTACTGGCATCGAATGGCAACTGCATTGTGTTGAGCCGCACAGGACTACTCCGGAGTACCCGGGCAACCCACGGCCTCTATTTGCTCCCACACCAAGGCAGTTTTGACAACATCAACGCCCAACCCCGCAGTCCAACCCCTCAGCAACTCGGAGGGTATGCTATGTCGTTGACCGTGCGCTGCTGACGGGACGGTTCGTAAGAGGACTGAAGATCCCCTCACCCCGAAAAAGATTGCGAGAAATACACCCTTGACGCATCCATGTGTCTGGCGGGTGCGCCCGGCATGCCTCGGAGAATGGCCCGTAGGCCTCCTAGGAATCCCGCTGAGCGGTGTCGTCGTTGTCGAGCTTCGCCAGTACCCGGGATACCTGTACGGCCGCCCACGCCCCTCCCTTGGCAGTCGGTATGCCTCGCTGGTTGAGACCTTCCGCGATGTCTCGGAGCGAAACAGCACCTTCCGCCCGGATCGCCGCAATGATGCCAGCAAGGTCCTGAGCCCGACTCGTGGCCTTCGCCTGGCGGACCCTCAACCCTTCCAGCCGCCCCCGCTCGCTTGCGGTCGCCAGGTAACTTCCGTCCCCACCAAGCCGCGTACGCTTGCCAGCCGCTATGAGCGCATCCTTCGCCGCCTCATCCAGCTTGTCGTACCACTCCCGCTTCCTCGCCAGCGCGCTCCTGGTTCTCTCAGAGATAGCCTTCGCCTCATGCTCAGCGACAGCCGCCAGGATGTGAACCGTGAGCCGGTTGGCCTGTGGGAAATCAACAGCCGTGAACTCCACCCCGCTATCCATGAGAGAGGACACGAAGGCGACGTTACGGGCCAGCCGATCCAGTTTGGCGATGATGAGCGTGGCCTTGTGCAAGCGACACAGCCGAAGGGCCTCAGCGAGCTTGGGGCGGTCATTCCGCTTCCCAGACTCTACCTCGGTCACCTCAGCCACCAGGGACCAGGCGCCACCGTTGAGGTAACTGCGGACGGCTTCCCGCTGAGCTTCGAGTCCCAGGCCGCTCCGCCCCTGTCGAGCCGTGCTGACTCGGTAGTAGGCGATGAACCTTCCCTCAGCCATGTCGAGCCCTGCCGTTACAGATTGTTCTACGTTCGATAAGCAAAACGTAACACCGCGAGTCAGGCCGGACAAGAGGCAATTGACAAGAACGAGCCAGATAAATTCAGTCAATCGACTGTTCAATCAGCAATGATTCGTGGAAATGCGGGAGTCGAAGTGGTATTGTATTGGCGATAATACCAAGCACAGGACCACGCACATGCTATGGTTTTTCGGACTGACGGTAGCTGCAATCCTCATGTCCCTCAGTGACAAGGCATGGGGTAACCCACTGACCATATTTGCCATCATCCCTGTTGGCTTCTGCTTCGCTATGTTGGGTAGTGTGTTCCTGAAAGCAGCAGGGCTCAACTGACTGGCGACCAATGTCCCCCAAGGTGCGGCCGGATTGTATGCACATGGTAGGTCAGTGCTTGCTTGTCTAGCTGTATCTATAGGTCTGACCTTGTTGGCTCCCAGGTTGAGCCGGGGAGAACTGAAGGGAGGCCTAGGACTCCGGCGGGTCCTCTCTCGCCCTACGAACTCAGATCAGTGACCGCCCACCCACTTTCAAATTCCCGGTAAAGCCTCTCGTCGTTGTTCAAGGTTACCGTGTGGTGTCTTTCGTGGGACTCCGCTGAGTCCGGAGGGTCCGCAGGCCTATCTACAGATCGCGATTGGTATCCCATGGCAATCGGAATGTATTTATGCTGCTCATACAGCCGAATAACACTTGTGGACAGCAAATGGCCGTGAGATAGGCGTAAGCGTGACCGCAAGATACATACGACGGTCAAGGGCTGAGATGATGTTGCACGCGCTGCACTACGACATAGTGTTCTTTAATAAGGGGCACCCACGCCACCCAGGGCCCTCGACGGATCACTACGCGTTCGCCGCTCTGACACCCCAGGGCCGAGAGAGACTGGAGAGCGCACCCGCAGGCAAGTGGGAGGCTGACTACTTGTCGGTGAGCGAAGACGATGACGCCGAAGACATCATGGACCACATACTGACCCTTGAGGTTCACCTGGACTACTAAAAACGACCCAGGCCCTTCGGGGCCTTTTCTTGTTACTGACGCAAGCTAATCCGAGATCAATAGGAGCGCGTATGAGCGGCGAACTTACCGGAAATGATGGACTTCCCCTAACCAGCCTCATGCGCCTCAGGGACGCCGTAGGGGCCTTTCGAGCTTTGGAGCCGGGATTGCCTTCAAGCTACATCGATACCTTCCTGGCGGTCGCCCTGAGCCCCGGCCTGGGGCCATCCGACTACGCTCAAATGCTAGGGACCATCCAGCCGGTGGCCTCCAGGACGCTCATGGAAATCGGGGGGCACAGCAGGGTCCGGGACACCCCGTTGCATCTGGTGTCCTCTCGGCCGCACCCTGAGAGCCGTAGGCAGGTTCAGTACCTGCTCACCCCGAAGGGCTATGCCTTGGCACATAGGGTCGGCTGGATGCTCAAAGGGCGCCCTTAGCGTAATGTGTCATTCGGCCTGGGCACCATCGAGTGGAGGCAGAGCAGAATCTTGCCCGGGATCAGTTCCGTCGGTGGCAGACCGGACTAAACGACCCTCGTGGAGATACTGAAGGCCATAAGCGGTAACTTCCCACCAAATGTGAGTAGTACCCTTCAACGATTGCGCGACGGTAGTCTTGATAAGCCGCAACGCAACGAACTGAGCTTGAATGGTTTCGAAGTCATGGTCGTTTATGCTACAGCTTGAGTGGCCATACTGCTTTGCAAGCCGGCCTTCTAGAATGATTTTGACGTATTCCTGGGTTCCTGGTTTTTGGATTTTGAAACCGACCATATTGAACAAATCATCCCAACTCAGCGTATGTGCGAACTTGTACGTTCTCGAAACCCGCGAATGGTGCTCTGAGTGAGTTCCTGTCACAGTAAATTTATCCGCTCCCCTCGACAAATTCGCAGGTACTGGCGGCTGGGCGAGCGCCCTGAGTTCTCTCAGTTGCTCTTTAAGCGAGGCGTTCTCAATCGTTAACTCACTGATTCTTTGAAGACTCGCTGCAGAGGCCGCCTGATCTCCCCGCACCCATCCGATTGCTGGGTAGGTACGTATGGTCTTACTGAGGCTTAGAGCCACCAGCCCAGGCAACTCCTCGGCCTTCTCCCAGTGCCGTGCAAGCCTGCCCGTCAGTAGTTTGGTGCGAAACGCCTCAAGTTTGACCCTGGTTTCCTCCTTAAGTTCAGACTTCACTGCGGGCAAAGCACCTGGATCGGCGTGAACCAGAGCAATTACCTTGATATCTTTAGACACGGCATAGTCGTATTCAGCCTCAGTATAACCTATGCCCTCGGCGTTCATACTCCCATAGCGACCTCCCAAAATAATAATATAGTAATCTGAATCGTCTATGACGGTCTTGATGAAATCAAGCTGCTCTTGATCTAAAGCCGGGAATAGCTCCATACCTGCAGGCATACAGTCCATCTCCATGACTGACTGCATCACCTTTTGGCGCTCTTCCTTGAGATCCGTGAATGTAGAGCTAATGAAAACTTGGTACCTCTTATCAGCCATTGCTTTCGTCTGCCCGCTTCATCCGCCTGAGCGTTCTTAGAGTCACCAACTGCTTAGTGGGGTATCACTCACGTCAACAAAATGCGTCAGAACAGAGCAGCCTGCCTGATGGGGTCAAGCCGTACGACGCCAATAATCATCCACTGCCAGTTGCGCTGAGAGTGGGTGCCCATAGCCAACACCATGCCCTTGGTAGGGTACTCTTGGCCAAACTTAGCCATCATCCAGTCCAGAGCACCTTGCTCCCCAAGTTCATAACGTCGCCTGAGGAACGTGGCTTCAATTTCCCAGTCGTGACAGCGGGGCTCATGCTCCCCGTCATCATCTCGATACCTGTAATAGAACTCGTATGGTGCAGGCTCTCTCGGGACTACCTGCTGACCACCAAACAGGTCTGAGGTAGACTGAAGGCGTTCATAGTCCTGCCGAACCTTGTCGAGGTCAGCCTGTGACCGCCTCTTCCAGAAGAACACCGGGTTCTCAGGGCGGATGAGAGCAAGGCTGCGGCCCTCCTCATACTCCCGCTTGGTGCTGGTCACGATGGCTTTGCCGAGGAAGCGTTCCCGTTCACGCTCTTTGAGTTTGCCAGTTATCTCGATGCTCTGCGGATCAACCCGCCTGGACTCGGAGCGCCGGTCTTTGGCCGCCTCGGGAAGGCGCCACTTGAAACGTATTCGGTCCCAGCGTCCAAACTGTCTAGCGTCTGCTAACTGCCTGAAGGTGACGGGATAGAGCCTTAGCCACTTTCCGTACTCATCAATTGCCGCGACACAGACGGTCTCGCCATAGGTGCCCCCGGCTTGAGGCAGAGCCTTAACGAGTACGACAGCCTGTGCTTCACCCGCCCGCGCTAACTCCTGCTGCTGGAGCATTCGCACCACCCTGGACCGGCATCGCAACCTGAAGGTGGATTGCGGAGAACGGTTCTAGCGTTGCCATACAGTCTGCCACAAGAGAGCGATGACAGGTCTTGTGGTCTCTCTCGAAGCACATCAAAGCTGAGTTTGACCGCTTTGCAATCCCGACCGCCTCGTTCAGACCAAGTTGCGCAGATCCACTCCCAAGATGATCTGTGTAGATCCGTAAGAAATCGTGGTATCTACCCTGCCGCATAGCATCGCGGCCCGGCTTTGGGTCTCCCAGAGATTGCAAGTGGGTGTAAGCAATGCCTGCCTCTGCCAGAGCAGCCCGAAGGCCATTCTTGGAGAAGCCTGGCTTCCTGGAGATAGGTCTGTCGCGGACGTCAATGATGTGGTCGATATCGTTCTCTAGGAGTGTGTGGATGAAAGCCTCAAGGCGACACCCCTCGTAACCTATGGTGTGAACCGTCCTCAAAGCGCGCCCCTATGCCGCAAACCGCCAAGCCCAATCAACCGACTACCGCGAAGCATCTGCGAGAAACAAGGGAGCACCTTGGGCGTAAGCTCTGGGCCATTACGCGCTCCCTGGACCACTTCAGCCGCCCGTCGAGGAAGACCGGTGAGACCTAGTTAGGGTAGCTTCATCACCACCGCTTCGGGCTTCAGGTGGGTATACCGCATGAGCATCCGGGTATCTCGATGCCCACTGATGAGAGCCACCTCGGGGATGCTCAGGCCCATCTCAAAGAACCGAGTGACAGCCTCGTGCCTGAGGTCGTGGTACCGGAAGTTCGGTAGGTCCACGCGTCCCATAATGCGCCTCCAGGCCATCTTCACGGCATCCTCCGTGGTCGGGAACACAAGCTCCTGGCCGGTTGGGGTCTCAGGCTTTCGGGCCGTTAGAATGCTCAAGGCTCTGGAGGTCAGAGGGATGGTCCGAGCGTGACCGTTCTTGGTCAGCGGGATGTGGAGGGTGCGCTTCGCCTCATCGAGGTCTCCCCAGCGAACCTTCAGCACCTCTCCGCGCCTCATGGCCGTCTCCAAGCCAAACTCCACCATATCGAGGACGTGTGGGTTCCTGGACTTCTGACAGGCGGCTCGCAGCTTCTCCCATTCCCCAGGCTCCAGACGACGAGACCGGGCGTTGAACACCTTGGGCTTCTTCACCAACGTGAATGGGTTCTCAGGGATCGGATAGCCCCAGGTATGCCGTGCGACCTCCAGGGCATGTCGATAGATGGCAAGTTCCCGGTTCACACTGCCAGGCTTGATGACCTTGAGTCGTGTGTCTCGGTGGTGGGCCACTTTGGCGACCGTGAGGGCACTAAGAGGCGTCTTGGAGAGTGGGTGTCTCAGCAGCACCCGAATCGCCATGGCCTCCCTGAAGGCGCCCCGCTTGGTCGGTGACACCTCATCCCGGTAGCGGACTAGGAGGTCACCCACGGTCACGTCATCGAGGACCCTGCGGCTTGCGGGGAGGCCCCTCCGGTCTGCCTCTGCCTCAATGTGTCGCGCCCAGGCTTGAGCATCAGCCTTCGTCAAGAACGACCGGGTGAGGGCAGGGGAGCCCTTACGCCTGACCTGAACGTGCCACCTGTCGTTCCGCTTTCTGATGGTTGCCATGAAAGTCGGTCTCACTGTGCCCAGATTGTGCCAGCGAGTTCCGAAGGGGTCCGTAGGTCAGTCTCAGGTCAGATGGTGTGGACCAAGCCCAAGTCGGCTATGTGCCTGACACCGCTCACGAATAGAGACGTGGCGATGAACCTGGAGAGCACCGAGGAGGAGCTGATGCACACGGTGTTCCCGCACCCGACGCTCAGCGAGATGATGCACGAGAGCGTGCTGGATGCGTATGGGAAGGTGATCCATACGTAGGCTGAGTTATCCGATTTCGCAGGCTCAATTAGATCAAGGCCTCGGAATGCTCATCGGCGAGCGTTCCGAGGTATGCTTTCTTATTCCGCTACCGTAGTGCGAATAAGAATTTATATGCCGATTGTATATTCGGAAGCAGCGCCCAACCGAGCTGTGAATTACAAATCCCCACGGTCGCCATACGTCCCTTTGAATATCAATTTTTCGCCTCTGACCAATTGATCGCCTGACAAATCTAGTTCTTTTAGTTGCGGAATACCATATTTCTTGACTTCCTCCGCGCTAAACAGCGGCAAGATAGGCATCTCCAAGCCGTCTATCTCTACCGCAAAATCTTTCGTAGCCGAAGGTATATTTATCTGAAAAGACTGCATGCCGTAATGCACTACCAGCATCGCATAAGGCAGTTTCAAATAATCGTTGTTTCGATAAAGCATTGCAACGATTATACTCGAAGCCCTACTTGGTCCTGGCATCGTGTAGGACTGGATGGGCCACGTCCGAACAATCTCCTCTGGTCGCAGTGACCCCATCAATCAAGCCACTGCATCACCAAAATATCGATATTTTTCATCTTCGACTAAACTAATCCCCATCTTGATGAATGTTTTCCAAACATTGCTTGGAACATAAGAAGGAACATCCATATCGAATTGAAGTGTCTTATTTATTTCATCGACAACAAAAAAATCACTATCTTCCTGATGATCAACATGCATTCCCTGGTAGCTCCAATCTATTCTAGACTTCTTATCCCGGCTCTTGAATGTCGGATACTTGTTTTTGCCCCTAAGACCAGCAAATACCTTCCTAGGCAAAAACCAATTTCCAAAATCGTTTTCTATCGTATTACCGAACAGCTGATTACAATCATCGCTCTCGTATCTCGTGAAGATCGTATTATTGCCGAGCGCTTCCGGGATTGCGTGAGCAATATTTTTAAACTTCACTTCAGGCGCCGTCTTTCTGCAAAACCGGCATCGATTTTCATTTGCCCGACCTAGGATGATTTTCGGCTCATCAGGAGCAATACGCCAGAATTTCAAATCATAATGCTTCATGTAGAAGCTCATCGACTCATCGATCAGTCGTTCGATCTCTTCATCGGATTGCACGCGCTTCATTTTGACGAAGCTACAAATCTGTAGAAGGAAGTTTAGCAGTCACCCCCGCCCCACCTCCACCGGCTCCGCCTCCTCCGGCAAGGGTACATACGCGCACCACTCACAAATCCCCCGCTCGGCCCCCCGCTGCGCGTTCCGCTGTGAGCAGAGCGGACACACCAGAAGAATCAGCCGTCCGCCGGCGCGCAGGGCCAGCCCGCGGCCTCGGAACGTGACCTCATGGGCCCCGTCGCCCGGCTTTTGCGCGCGTACCCAGCCGCTCACCGGGCGCCCCTCCGGCCAGCCGGTCAGAGCCCGTGCCGCGCCGTCCGTTCGATCCCATCCGCATGCGATGCCGCCCCCCAGCGCTGCTGCCAAGATTGATCCCGCCGGGACAAGCCCTGAGCCGGCGAATGGCTCCGCTTCCGGCTGTGCATGGGACCGGGATGCGCGCGGGCCCGATCGCCCGTATGACTCACCCCACACGAAGCGGGAGCGAGTCGGGATCCGATGCAGGGCGAACACGGCGCGGCGGCCTCCGGCCTGCCCACCTATGCCGACGTGGCGCGCGCGGCCGAGCGGATCGCGGGGGCCGCGCACCGCACGCCGGTGCTCACCTCCCGCACCGCCGACGCGCGGACCGGCGCAAAACTGTTCTTCAAGGCCGAGAACCTGCAGCGGGCCGGGGCCTTCAAGTTCCGCGGGGCCTACAACGCCATCAGCGCCCTGTCCGAGGCGGAGCGCGCCCGCGGGGTGATCACCTTCTCGTCGGGCAACCACGCCCAGGCGGTCGCCCTGGCCTGCCGCCTGCTCGGCGCCCCGGCCACGATCATCATGCCGGAAGACGCCCCGGCGGCGAAGATCGCGGGCACACGCGGCTACGGCGCCGAGGTGATCCTGTACGACCGCTACAGCCAGGACCGCGAGGCGCTCGGCCGGTCGATCGCGGAGCCCCGGGGCCTGACGCTGATCCCGCCGTTCAACCATCCCGACGTCATCGCCGGGCAGGGGACGCTGGCGCAGGAGCTGATCGAGACCGTGGGCCCGCTCGACGTGCTGGTGGCCTGCCTCGGCGGCGGCGGCCAGCTCGCGGGCTGCGCGCTCGCCGCGGCGGAACTGTCCCCGGGCTGCCGGGTGATCGGCGTCGAGCCCGAGGCCGGCGATGACGGGCAGCGTTCGTTCCGGGATGGCAATATCGTGACGATCCCGGTGCCCCGCACCATCGCCGACGGGGCGCAATCGACGGCGCTCGGCGCGCTCACCTTCGGGATCATCCAGAGCCACGTGGCCGACATCGTCACGGTCTCGGACGCGCAGCTCGTCGAGACCATGCGGTTCTTCGCGAGCCGGATGAAGATCGTGGTCGAGCCGACCGGCTGCCTCGCCGCGGCGGCGGTGCTGCACGGGCTCGTGGATATCAAGGACAAGCGGGTCGGCGTGGTGATCAGCGGCGGCAACGTCGATCTCGCGACCTTCGCGCAGCTCACCGCCTGACGCGCCGAATGCCGGGCGGGTGTGACCCGGGCGCGGTGGACCGAGGGCCGCCCAATGCTTATCTTGTAGCCGTCAGAATGCGCGCCCCCGGGCCTTGAACCCGGATCGGCGGGAGGGTGACGATGTCGACTGGGTTCAAGGTTCTCTCGCTGACCGATCGGGCCGCCGATCGGATCAAGGCGATCATGGCGGATGCCGACCGGCCGATCGCCGGCCTGCGGGTCGGCGTGCGCAACGGCGGCTGCGCCGGCATGTCGTACACGATGGAGTATGCGGAAGCCGTCAAGCCCGGCGAGGACGTGGTCGAGGATCGCGGCGTCCGGGTGTTCGTGGATCCGAAGGCGGTGCTGTTCCTGCTCGGCACCGAGATGGATTTCACCACCAACAAGCTCGCGTCGCAGTTCGTGTTCAACAACCCGAACCAGACCTCGGCCTGCGGCTGCGGCGAGTCCGTGGCGATCACGCCGGTCTCGGCCGACCGGATCCCCGCTCCGGTCTGAAGTCCCGGGTTTCCAAAGGACGAGTCCTTTGGTGGGGTGTCGGGGTGAAACCCCGACGAACGGCTCTTCCACCTCCTTCGAGGGGGGTGGAAGAGCCGTTTCGCAGGGCTCTGCCCTGCACCCGCGAAAGGGCTCGCCCTTTCGAAACCCGTTACGCCACCTGCGTCAGGGCCTCGGCGGTGTCGTCCACGGCGCGGTTGCGGCCGCCGCGCTTGGCCGCGAACATGCACAGGTCGGCCCGCTCCATCAGCGAGGCCGGCGTATCGCCCGGGCGCAAAACCGCCACGCCGAGCGACACCGTGACCTTGCCGAGCGATTCCCCCGTCGAGCGCTTCACGAGTTCCCGCCCCATCACGCTGGCGCGGACCGTCTCGGCCACCTGCCGCGCGGCGCTGCGGTCCGCCCCGGGCAGGACGATGCCGAACTCCTCGCCGCCGAACCGGGCGAGCTGCGCGGTTTTGCCGGCCTTCTCGCGCATCACGATCGCCACGAGCCGGAGCACCTGATCACCCGTCAGGTGGCCGTACTGGTCGTTGAACCGCTTGAAGAAGTCGATGTCGAGGATGATCAGGCTCATCGGGCCGGCCCGTAGGCGCGCCGCGTCCATGGCCGCTTTCAAGGCCTCCTCGAACGACTTGCGGTTCGAGAGGCCGGTCAGCGTGTCGGTCAGGCTTTCGAGGCGGGTCGCCTCCAACTTCTCGCGCAGGGTCTCGATCTCGCTGCGGGTCTCGCGCATGCGCGCTTCGAGCACCCGGTTGTTCACCGCGACCTCGCGGGTCGTGGAGGCGAGCGTCGCGACGATCTCGCCCAGCCGCGCGCCGCTCGGCAGGCCCTGGGCGAGGTCCTGGGCCAGCCCGCGCAGGGATTCGCCGAACTGGGCGGTGGAGCCGAGGGAGAGATCGAGGATATCGGTGACGGCGGCGATCTCGCTCAGGACCACGCCGCTGATGTCGCCAGCCGCGGTCGCAAGGCGCCGCCCGTCGAGATACGTGTCGTGCAGGTCGTCGATATCGGCCTCGGTGAGGCCGCCGTTCTGCGTGGTGAGGCGCTTCACCGCGTCGCTGAGCAGCGGAATTTCCGCCGCGACGTAGGTGTACCAGACCGCGTAGGCGCGGGGGGTCGCGGAGGGGCCGTAGTCGCGAATCAGATCGTGCGCCCGCTTCGCCAGCGCGAAGCTGCGATCACGATCCGAATGGGTCTCCTGGCTCATTCCGGTCCTGCCGCTCCCCAGACCACCGGCGCTTCAGCGCTCGGGGCCTGAAAACCAATCTACGGCAGGTGGGTAGATGGGACGTTAAGCCGGAATAGTCTCGTTATTTATCTTTCTTCGCCATGACTGGACGAAGCAGGAAGGCGGGCACGTGCGAACCCAGGCCGACGGGGGTGTCGCCCTCCGCCTCGCCCCGGCGCCCGCGCTCGTCCCGCGCCCGCTCCTCGCGGCGCGGCTCCGGCGCGGGCCGGCTCTGGGCCCGCGGGGCGCCGGACGCGGGCCGGCTCTCGGCCCGCGGAGCAGTGGATACGGGCCGGCCCTCGGCCCGAGGAGCAGCAGACGATCCGCCGCGCCCGCCGCGCGCCTTCGGGCGCTCCCCGGCCTCGGCGCTGCGACCACCGCCTGAGGCAGCGCCCGAGGCAGTGCCCTTGGCCGAGCGCCCCCCCCGGCGGCCTTCGCCGGAGCGGCCACGATGGCGGGTGCTGGTCTCGCCGGAGGAATCGGCCACCGAGGTCAGATCGCCGTCGAACCACGGGATCGGCTGGCCGATCAACGTCTCGATAGCCCCGAGCGAGCGCGCATCCTCCGGCGACGCAAGCGTGTAGGCCGTGCCGCTCCGGCCCGCGCGCCCGGTACGGCCGATCCGGTGGACGTAGTCCTCCGGGTGGTGCGGCACGTCGAAGTTGAAGACGTGGCTGACAGCCGGAATGTCGAGCCCGCGGGCCGCCACGTCGCTGGCAACCAGCAGGGCGGTCTCGCCGTTCCGGAAGGCGTCGAGCGCGGTGGTGCGGGCGCGCTGATCCATGTCGCCGTGGAGCGCCGCGGCGTCGAAGCCGTGGCTCACCAGGGATTTCTGCAGCAGGGCGACATCGCGCTTCCGGTTGCAGAAGATGATCCCGTTCTTGAGTTCGGCCTCGCCGCGGATCAGGTCCCGCAGCCGCTCGCGCTTGGAATGGCCCTCGGAGCCGGTGGCAACGAGGCGCTGCGTGATCGTGGTGGCCGTGGAGGCCGCCCGCGCCACCTCGACCCGCTGCGGGTTGTGCAGGAACATGTCGGCCAGCCGCTCGATCTCCGGCGGCATGGTCGCGGAGAAGAACAGGGTCTGCCGGGTGAACGGCACCATCTTCACGATGCGCTCGATATCGGGGATGAACCCCATGTCGAGCATCCGGTCGGCCTCGTCGATCACGAGGAGCTCGACACCGGTGAGCAGCAGCTTGCCGCGCTCGAAATGGTCGAGCAGGCGGCCGGGCGTCGCGATCAGCACATCCGTGCCGCGCATCAGCTTGGCGTCCTGATCGGCGAAGGAGACGCCGCCGATGATCAACGCCACGTTGAGCTTGTGGTTGGTGCCGTAGCGGTCGAAATTCTCGACCACCTGGGCGGCCAACTCGCGGGTCGGCTCGAGGACGAGCGTGCGCGGCATCCGCGCCCGGGCGCGGCCGTTCTCCAGCAGCGTCAGCATCGGCAGCGTGAAGGCGGCGGTCTTGCCGGTCCCGGTCTGGGCGATGCCGAGGACGTCGCGGCGCGCCAGCACGTGGGGGATAGCCTCGGCCTGGATCGGCGTCGGCTCGGTATATCCCGCCGCTTCGACGGCATTCAGGACTTTCTCACTCAGTCCCAGGTCGGAAAAAGGCATCTGCGTTCAGGAACCGTTGCGCGCCCGGCCGGCGCGAAGGACACCGTCGCGGCAACGGCTGGGGATGGCTCGCGCGGGGCGCTGGTACGCTCCCGGGGCCGCGGGGCGCATGCTGGGAGTCAGTTAGGGGGTTGGCGCGACTTGTCAATCTCGCAATGCGCGACCCTGCGCCGCCACGCACAGCGGATCATGGTCTGAGCGGCGCCGGGTCGGCCAGGCGGCAGGGGTCGAGATGCGTGCCGCGCGCTGCCCCGGCAGCGGTGATCGCGCCGGTGGTCTCGGGCTCGACCGGCACCGGACCGGCCGCATGGACGATCCGGGCGGGCGCATCGCCGGCCGCGATCCACCGGGCCAGCTGCGTGGTGCCGAGGACGGCCAGGAATCCGACCACCGTCGACACGAGCAGCGTCCGGCCGAGCAGGCTCGCCGATGTATCCGACTTGGTGCGTTCCGGGCCTGGCGCATCGACCGGCCGCCGCCGGCCGAAGGATTTCGGAGCCTGATCGTGGCGGACGGGCATGAGCGACTCACTCTGCCGAGCGCGCGCCCGGTCTTCGACCAGGACTCATCGGATGACAGGGTTAACCCGGACTTTACGCGCCGCGCCGCCGGACAGATCCAAAACGGGGCAGTGCCGTTTCCGCACCCGAAGCTTCCTGAGTTGACGCTTTCGATTGTATTTTCCCTCAACGATCATCTAATCGCAACTTGAACTTCAGTTTATATCGCTATCTACAAATCAATTATCAGACTATCAAACGCACTTATTACGTCCACATCGCTCTCATGAAGGATTACAGCGGGTCGAAGTCTTTATGATTCGTTGATAGGAAGCATCTAGTCTGCCGATGCTTGTTGCAGTAAAGCGACAGACCTTGCGCACCGGAGCGCTTAGAAGACTGCCGGCTCCCGTCAACCCAGGACCTTTGGAACTATGAAGAAGCTTCTCCTTGCGTCGACTGTGCTTGTCGGCACCGCCGCAGCAGTTTCCGCGGCCGACCTGCCGCGCCGCGCGGCCCCGCCGCCCGCTTTCGCGCCCGTGCCGGTCTTCACCTGGACGGGGTTCTACTTCGGTGGAAACGCCGGCTACGGCATCGACGCCAACAGCCGCCGCACCACGAACTACAACCTGCCGGCCGGCTCGGTCGTCGGATCGGAGGACACCGCTGGCGTCATCAGCGTGAACAAGCGGCCGAGCAACGACGGCTTCACCGGCGGCGCGCAGGTCGGCTACAACTACCAGTTCACGCCAGGCTCCGGCGTGGTGATCGGCTTCGAGGCTGACGCCCAGTATGTCGACTTCGCCCGCCGCGCCAACGGCACGCAGAACTACACCGGCCTCGGCAATCCGGGCTACGCCTTCACCAGCCCGCGCGCCTACGTCGCCACCAGCGGCAATGGCCTCGACTACTTCGGCACGGCGCGTGGCCGCATCGGCTACGCCTTCGACCGGACCCTCGTGTACGGCACCGGCGGTTACGCCTACGGCTCGGGCCAGGACGACCAGAACTTCGCTGGCCGTCGGTTCCGCGACAGCTTCCGCACCGGCTACGCGGTCGGCGGCGGTGTCGAGTACGCGCTGCCCACCGACTCGTTCCTGAACTTCTTCAAGTCCTCGGCCGTGACGTTCAAGGTCGAAGGCCTGTACGTGAACCTCGACCGCCAGAAGAACGCCGCCTCCGGCGTCTACCTCCCCGGCGTCCTGCCCCCGAACGGCACCGTCTACCTCAACGGTGGCGCCGCCAAGACCGAGTTCGCCGTCATCCGCGCCGGCATGAACTACAAGTTCGGCTCGTACTGAGCTTCGCGCACGGGGCCGGGTTTCCCGGCTCCGTCGCGAACGGGTCCGGCCGCAAGGCCGGGCCCTTTTTCGTTCTGTGGACCCCGAACGAGAGGGGCGGGTGCGACATGGCGGGCCGGAACCGGGCCGGGACCGAACGATTGTGCCCGCGTCGCCCGCTGGACCAGGGCGCAGCGGAGCGATCAGCCATGCGGAACCCTTGTCTTCTCCTGTCGCTGGCGGCCTTCCTCGCCGCCGCCCCGGCTCATGCCCAGGACACGAGCGTGATCGGCAACGGCACGGTCCTGCCGGGAACGGGGCCGGGGACATCGACCGGCGGCGGCACCGGAGCCGGCCGCTTGATGGAGGCGGCCAATGCCCAGGATGCGGCGAAGCGTCAGGGATTGAAGCCTGTCGCGTTCCTGACCACGACGATGATCGGGGTAGAGGTGCGCAACGCCGCGGGCGACAGCGTCGGCAAGATCGACAATTTGCTGATCGCCGATGGCGGCACCCTGAAGGCAGTCGTGCTCGATGTCGGCGGCTTCCTCGGCATCGGCAGCAAGCACATCGCGGTGGAGCCCGGCGCCCTGGTGCTGCGGCCGGGCGGCGACCGGTTCTCGGCGGTCCTCAACATGAGCAAGGACGCGATCTCCGCCGCCCAGCCCTTCGATCCCGCGAAGGCGATCGCCGCGCAGTAGGCTGAAGCGCACCCCGACGAAGCGGACATGGGCTCGGCGCAAGAGCGCGCGTCGCAACGCGCGTATCGAGTCGCGACCGATGGCAACGCGCGCGGGCAGGCTTCTCATTGCCTTACACCGCCGCATCACGCGATGCGGCGGCCGGAGCAGGGGCCTCAGATATCGAGATCCGCGCCCTCGGCGAAGGCGGCGCGCTCGCTGATGAAGGCGAACCGCGCCTCGGGCTTGTTGCCCATCAGGCGCTCGACCGTGTCGCCAGTCGATTCCCGAGCCTCGTCCAGGATCGCCACGCGCAACAGGGTGCGCTTCTTCGGATCCATGGTGGTCTCCTTGAGCTGGGCCGGCATCATCTCGCCCAGGCCCTTGAACCGCCCGATCTCGACCTTGCCACCCTTGAACACCGTCTTGGTGATCCGCTCCCGGTCGGCGTCGTCGCGCGCATACGCCACCTTCGAGCCCTGCTGCAGCCGGTAGAGCGGCGGGATCGCGAGGTAGAGGTGGCCGCGGTCGATCAGCTTCGGCATCTGGCGGTAGAAGAATGTGATCAGCAGCGAAGCGATGTGGGCGCCGTCCACGTCGGCATCCGTCATGATGATCACCTTGTCGTAGCGGAGATCCGCCTCGCGGAAGGCCGTCCCGGTGCCGCAGCCGAGCGCCAGGGTCAGATCCGAGATCAGCTGGTTGGCGCCGAGCTTGTCCCGGCTCGCCGAGGCGACGTTCAGGATCTTGCCGCGCAAGGGGAGGATCGCCTGGGTCGCCCGGTCGCGGGCCTGCTTGGCCGAACCGCCGGCCGAATCACCCTCGACGATGAAGATCTCCGAGCCCGCGGTGCCGGCCGCCGAGCAATCGGCGAGCTTGCCGGGCAGGCGCAGCTTGCGGGTGGCACTCTTGCGGGCGACCTCCTTCTCCTGGCGGCGGCGCAGGCGCTCCTCGGCGCGGTCGATCACCCAATCCAGGACCTTGTTGGCCTGGGCCGGGGAGGCGGCCAGCCAATGGTCGAAGGCATCGCGCACCGCCGTCTCGACGATGCGCTGCGCCTCCACGGTGGCGAGCTTGTCCTTGGTTTGCCCCTGGAACTCCGGCTCCCGGATGAACACCGAGAGCATCGACGCGCAGGTCGCCATGACGTCGTCGGTGGTGACCGCCGTCATGCGCTTGGCCTGGTTCACCCGCTCGGCGTGCTCGCGCAGGCCGCGCAGCAGGGCGACCCGCAGGCCGGCCTCGTGGGTGCCGCCCTCGGGGGTCGGGATCGTGTTGCAGTAGGAGTGCGAGAACCCGTCCTCGGTGACCATCCAGGCCACCGCCCATTCGAGCGACCCGTGCGAGCCCGGCTTGGTGATCTTGCCGGAGAACATCGCCTCGGTGACGAGTTCCTTGCCCTCGATGTCCCGGGCGAGATAGTCGCGCAACCCGTCGGGGAAGCGGTGCACCGCCTCCGCCGGCACGTCCGCCAGCCCTTCCAGCAGGGCGGGGGCGCAGCGCCAGCGGATCTCGACGCCGCCGAACAGGTAGGCCTTCGAGCGCGCCATCTTGAACAGGCGGCGCGGGTCGAACTTCAGCGAGCCGAAGATCTCGGCGTCGGGATGGAAGCGAACCCGCGTGCCGCGCCGGTTCTGAACCCGGCCGACCAGCTCCAAGGCCCCCTGCGCATGACCGCGTGAAAACGTCTGGCGGTAGAGGGTCTGGTTGCGGGCGACCTCGACCTCGAGCAGGTCGGAGAGCGCGTTCACCACCGAGATACCGACGCCGTGCAGGCCGCCCGAGGTCTCGTAGACCTTCGAGTCGAACTTACCGCCGGCGTGCAGCGTGGTCATGATGACCTCCAGCGCCGACTTGCCGGGGAATTTCGGGTGCGGGTCGACCGGGATGCCGCGGCCGTTATCGGTCACCACGAGGGAGCCGGATTCCTCCAGCTCGACCTCGATGAAGCTGGCATGGCCCGCCACCGCCTCGTCCATGGAATTGTCGATCACCTCGGCGAAGAGGTGGTGCAGCGCCCGCTCGTCGGTGCCGCCGATATACATGCCGGGCCGGCGCCGGACCGGCTCCAGGCCTTCCAGCACCTCGATGTCGGAGGCGGTGTAGCCGGCCTCGGGCTCGGCGGCCGCGAGCGCTGTGACCGAGGCCGTGGCCTCCAGGCGCCGCCGCGGCTCGGGCGAACGGGCGGCCGAGCCCTTCCCGCCCGGCCCGAACATGTCGCGTGCCGGATCGCTCACGCGCGGCCTCCGCGGGCGCGGCGCGTCGGCCGGCTCGGAATCGCGCAGACGGATCTGGGGTCGTGGAGCATGCGCCTTCATCCCCGCAACATAGCGGAACAAAACGGAAACATCAAAGCCATTCGCCTGGAGCGTTTCGCTCTGGCGACGCGGCGCTATCATCGCATGCTGCGCCGCCGCGAGCGAGGGGCTGTTCGGCGCGCCCGTACGGGACCTTTCGGCCGCGCGTCATCGCAGTGTTGCACAACAATGGGTTAAAGCTTTCTCGCGACGCAACCGCCGGATCACAGTAGATCTCCGCCGGAACGGTTCCGAACGCGCGACGTTATTGGCGAAGATAAAACTTGACCGTGGCCAGCGGGCTGCAGTCCTGGGAGGCTCAGTCCATGAGTGACGCCGCGATCGAGGCCCGTCGCCTGACGCTGATTCGCTTCGAGCATGCGGCCGGCGCCGCCTTCGGATGTGACGACGATGCGGCCGGCATTCCGACTGCGCGCGCCCTGGTCAACGCCACCACGATCGCGCTGGCGACCTTCGCGACCGCGGTCGCGGCGACGATCACCTATCTGGTCTGAGCCGGACAGGATCCGTGACGTGCTCCCGGCAGGCGTGAACCGGAGCGAATTCCGTTCGACGTCCAACCCTCCGCCTCATCCAGAACTGCCCGAGCGCAGCGGAGTCCTGAGGATGAGGAGGTGGATGGGATCACCGTCTCCTCCACCCCAAGGTGCGTTCAGCCAGCCCCCGTCTTCTTCGCCGGCGCCTTTTTAGCGGCCGGCTTTTTCGCGGGTGCCTTCTTGGCCGTCGTCTTGTCGCCGCTGGCCGCACGGGACGACGTTTTTGCCGTGGGCTTGGCCGTGGTCTTCCGCGCGCCGCCGCGCTTGACCGGCTTGCCGCCGCCCGCGGCGCGCTTGGCATTCACCAGCGCGATCGCCTCGTCGAGCGTCAGCGCCTCGGCGGCCATCGTCTTCGGCAGCGTGGCGTTGACCTCGCCATCCGTGACGTAGGGGCCGTATTTGCCGGCCTTGACCACGAGGTCGCGTCCGCTGGTCTCGTTCTTGCCGATGGGCCGGCCCGGATCGGCGGCCGGGCGCCCGCGTCCGCCGCCCTGCTCCTTGGCGACGATCAGGTCGATGGCGCGGTTGCCGCCGATCTCCAGCACGTCGTCGTCCTTGCCGAGATTGGCGTAGGTCTTCCCGTGCTGCACGTAGGGCCCGAACCGGCCGAGATTGGCCAGGATCGGCTCGCCGGTCTCGGGATGGCGCGCCACCTCGCGGGGGAGCGACAGCAGGGCCAGCGCCTTCTCCAGATCGACCGAGGAGGGGCTGGCCCCCTTCGGCAGCGACGAGCGCTTCGGCTTCGCGGCGTCCTTCTCGGTGGAGGCCTCGCCGAGCTGGACGAACGGACCGAACCGCCCGTCGCGCAGCGTCACCGGCAGACCGGTGACGGGATCGTTGCCCAGCACCCGCACGCCCGGCTGGCCGCCCTCGGCGGACGAGCCGTCCCCGTCGCCATCGACCCCCGTGGCCGAGAGCTGACGGGTGTATTTGCACTCCGGGTAATTCGAGCAGCCGATGAAGGCGCCGAACTTGCCGAGCTTCAGCGACAGCTGGCCGGCCCCGCAGGTCGGGCAGGTGCGCGGGTTCGAGCCGTCGCCCTTGTCGGGGAAGATATGTGGGCCCAGCAGGCCGTTCAGGGCCTCCAGCACGTCGGTGACGCGCAACTCCTTGGTCTCGCCGATCGCGGCGGAGAAGTCGCGCCAGAAGTCGCGCAGGACCGCCCGCCAGTCGATCTCGGCATTGGAGACCCGGTCGAGCTGCTCCTCCAGGCTGGCGGTGAAATCGTACTCGACGTAGCGCCGGAAGAAGCTCTCCAGGAAGCCCGTGACGAGCCGGCCCTTATCCTCCGGCTGCAGCCGCTTCTTTTCGATTTTGACGTATTCGCGATCCCGCAGGGTCTGGAGCACGGCCGCATAGGTGGACGGGCGGCCGATGCCGAGTTCCTCCATGCGCTTCACGAGGCTCGCCTCGGAATAGCGCGGCGGCGGCTCGGTGAAGTGCTGGGTCGAGCTGATCCGCTCGCGCTTGAGCGGATCGCCGGCCTTCATGGGCGGCAGGCGGCGGCTCTCCTCGTCCTCCTCGTCGTCCTTGCCCTCTTGGTAGAGCGCCAGGAAGCCGTCGAACTTCACAACCTGGCCGGTGGCGCGCAGATCGATCTGGCGCGGCCCGACCTTCGCGGTGACATCGACGGTGGTGCGCTCCAATTCGGCCGATTCCATCTGGCTCGCCATGGTGCGGGTCCAGATCAGGTCGTAGAGCTTGGCCTGCTCGGGCTCGAGGTGGCGCGCGACGGCCTTCGGCAGGCGGCCCATATCGGTCGGCCGCACCGCCTCGTGGGCCTCCTGGGCGTTCTTGGCCTTGACAGTGTACTTGCGCGGCACGTCCGGCACGTAGCGGTCGCCGAACTCCTTGCCGATCACCCGGCGGGCGTCCTGGATCGCCTCCGGCGCCATGTCGACGCCGTCGGTCCGCATATAGGTGATGATGCCGACCGTCTCGCCGCCGACATCGACGCCCTCGTAGAGGCGCTGGGCGACCCGCATCGTCTGGGCCGGCGCCATCCCGAGTTTTCGCGAGGCTTCCTGCTGGAGGGTCGAGGTCGTGAAGGGCGGCTGCGGATGGCGCTTGGCGGGCTTGGCCTCGACGCTCGCCACCTGGAAGGTCGCGAGTTCGAGATCGCGCTTGAAGGCGGCCGCCTCCTCGCCCGTGCCGACATCCAGGCGCTGGATGCGCTTGCCGTCGGCGCCCACGAGCCGGGCCTCGAAGGTGGCGCCGTCGGCGGTCGTCAGCGTGGCGATGAGCGTCCAGTACTCGCGCGGCTTGAACCGCTCGATCTCCATCTCGCGCTCGACCACGAGGCGGAGCGCCACCGACTGCACGCGCCCCGCCGAGCGGGCGCCCGGCAACTTACGCCACAGGACCGGCGAGAGGTTGAAGCCCACGAGGTAATCGAGCGCCCGGCGCGCCAGGTAGGCATCGACCAGGGCCTGGTCGATCTCGCGCGGCTTGCGCATCGCCTGCTCGACCGAGGATTTGGTGATGGCGTTGAAGGTCACGCGCTCGACCGGGATGCCCTTGAGCACCTTGCGGGCGTTCAGCGCCTCCAGCACGTGCCAGGAGATCGCCTCGCCCTCGCGATCCGGGTCGGTCGCCAGGATCAGCTTGTCGGCGCCCTTGACGGCCTTGGCGATCTCGCTGACCCGGCTGGCGCCACGGTCGGCCAGCTCCCAGATCATCTTGAAATCCTGTTCGGGATCGACCGAACCGTCCTTGGCCGGCAGGTCGCGGATATGCCCGAAGGAGGCGATCACTTCATAGTCGCGGCCGAGATACTTATTGATTGTCTTCGCTTTGGCCGGCGACTCGACGACGACGACTTTCATACAGACCTCTGCCCCTGACGGAGCCTGGGCGCGACGGACGAATTCTGTTCGAGATTCGCGTGGGACAGATGCCCGCCGTCGGGCCGGGGCCGCGCGCCGGGGACAAGTGGGTCACGGGCGGCGGGTTGTCAAATGGCGGGGGTGACGCAAGCTTCACCCGAGGGAGTCGGCGTAGGCCGCGCACGAGGCCTATATGACTCGTGTGCGATGGCGATCACTTACGATCCCGCGAAGCGCGATCGGACGCTGGCGGAACGGGGACTCGATTTCGAGGACGCAGCCGTTGTGTTCGAAGGTCCGGTGTTCACGTTCGAAGATACCCGCCAGGACTACGGCGAATGCCGTATCGTCACCGTCGGCTTCCTGGCCGGTCGCATGACGAACATAATCTGGACTCCGCGCGGGCGGGACCGTCACGTTTTCTCGATCAGGAAGGCCAATGTCAGAGAGCAGAAGCGCTACGCACCGCTCATCCGCTGAGGCTACGATCAAGAGCGACCTGGCCAAGGTGGACGCACACACGATCACGCAGGAGGAGTACGACGAGATCCCCGAGTTGACGGACGCGATGCTCGCGCGCGCCGATTTTTATGTCGGCGACCGATTCGTACGGCGTGGGTCGACCGGCAGGTCCGACGCGATGGTCGCAATCCATCTCCTGCCGGAGATCGTGACATATTTCCGCGCCCAGGGTCCGGGTTGGCAAGCCCGCATCAACACCGTCCTGACGGAGGCGATCGAGCGCGAGCGTACGTTGAAATCTCGCTAAGCGCTCAGATCCCCGCGTACCATTCGTAGCCGCGATCCTCCCAGTAGCCGCCGCTACCCTGGCCGATGCCGGCCAGCGACTCCACCATCTCCACCCGCATCACGTACTTGGCCTGCTTGTAGCCGAGCTGGCGTTCCACCCGCAGGCGCAGGGGCGCGCCGTTCGAGACCGGAAGCGGCTTGCCGTTGAGGTCGTAGGCCAGGATCGTCTGCGGATTGAAGGCGTCATAGAGGTCGATGCTCTCATAGTAGCGGATCGGCGTCCCGATCGGCTCTGGCTCCGGGGCCGCATCGCCTTGACCCCAATCGTCTTTCGGCGCATCGGTGGCGGTGGCCGGGCCGCCCCAATCGTCGGCGGCGGCGAGCTGGACATAAGCCTCGCGCACCGCCCCGGGATGGGTCGGGCGCCACAGGGACGCCCCCTGACCGCGGCCCTTGCCCCCGCCCTTGGGGCCCGCTTCGACCTCCAGGGTGTCGGCGCAGTGGAACACCGCGTAGCGCGCCTGCGGCTTCAGCCCGGCCTTCTTCAGCACCTCGGCGAGCGGCACGCCGCTCCATTGCCCGATGCAGCTCCAGCCCTCCACGCAATCGTGACGGGTGATCTGGGTGCGCGCGGGCAGGGCACGCAGGTCCGCGAGGCTGAGCGAGAGCGGCGTCTGGACGAGCCCGTCGACCGAGAGCTTGAAGTCCGAGAAGTTCTGCGCCGCCATCGCCCGGTAGGTGCGGTCCGGCGGGTCGATCGTGCCGTTCGGCTTGAACCAGGGCGAGATCATCGAAGCCGGGAATTCCCGGGCCAGCGTCGTCGGCGACATCAGCAAACGCTGGACGTATTCATTGGCGTCCTCGCCGACCTTAAGGGTGCGCTGCCCCGTCCCGGTCCCGGCAAATCGGTCGCAGCCGCCGAGCAAGGCGGTGCCCATCAGGCCCGCGCCCGCAGTGAGGAGCTTGCGGCGGTGGAGGATCATCGCACGCTCTCCCGATCACGGCCGAGGCTGAACCAGCCGGTGATCATGCCGCGCATGTTGTTGACGAGCCCGGAGACGATCACGAGCACCACGTGGACCACCACGAACAGCACGATCAGCCCGGCCGCGATGAAGTGGATGCTGCGGGCCGATTGCCGGCCGCCGAACAGCTCCGTGAGCCAGGGCCAGGCGGCGTCCATCCCGGGCGACATGGCGAGACCGGCGAGCACCATGGCGGGCAGCAGGCCCAGCACCAGCACGAGATAGGTCAGCTTCTGGATCGCATTGTAGCGCTTGGCCTCCGTGCCCTCGGGGAAGCGCAGGAGGAGGTGCTCCTTCACGGAGCCGCCGAGATGGCGGATCTGGTCGCCGTCCGGGATCAGACGTCGGCGAAGCTGGCCGGAGACCAGCCCGTACAGGAGGTAGACCGCGCCGTTGATCACCAGCAGCCATGCGAACAGGAAGTGCCAGCGCCGCCCCGTGGCGAGGTCCTGGTTGGCCGGCAGGGTCGCCCAGGCCGGGAAGGCGCGCTCGACCTCGGTGCCGCCTTCTTCCGACAGGCCGAGCACGCCGGTGGTGTCGAGGGTGTGGGCGCCGACCGTCACGACGCCGCGGTTGGTGCCGTCGCGTCCCTGATCGCTGGTGATGGCGAGGGCCGGCGTGTCGAAGGTCGAGACCGCGCCCCAGTAGAGGGCCGGGTGGGCGTTGAAGATCTGCAGGCCGCTCATCAGCAGCACGAGCAGCACCGCGGCGTTGATCCAGTGCGCCAGCCGGATCACCAGCGGGTGGCGGTAGAACCAGCGGCGCCCCTGCCGGTCGACGGTCTCGGGGGCTTCGAGGGCAGGGGAGGCGGCCAAGCGTTCGGATCCCGGGGAGGCGGTGCGGGGCCGGGAAGGATATGCGTCCCGGCCGTTCGGGCGGATACGTGGGGCAGGGGCGTTCGGTTACCATCCGCCGGAAAAAAGGCCGCAGGCTTTTCCCCTCCCAAGCGGCTGGGCCGATTCGGAGCACCACCCAGCCTGAATCCCCGCGCGTCCTCCCGCCCCCCTCTGCGCTAACGGATCCACACGTCTCTCTTGGAATGGGGAAGGCGGCTCCGCGCCTCTCCCTCCCCCCTTTGCGGGGGAGGGTGGCCCCCGGAGGGGAGTCGGGTCGGGACGAAGTCCCGCGAGGGGGGAACCCGGCTTCAGAAGCGGTCGTGAACTTCATGCCGGTCGCATCCTCTCCGGACACCGCGCTCCCCTCTCCTGACCCCTGCTGACGCAGGGGCCACCCTCCCCCGCAAAGGGGGGAGGGAGGGCGCATGAGCCAGCCGGGCCGCCCCATTTGACAACCGCACGATGATCCCAAACCCGATGTGTGAATCCGCAAGCCTCGGCAGGGGAGGGAGAGCAGCAGCCTTGCCCACCGGCCGCGCCGCACCTACACCCGGGCCTCATCATGACGAGCCTCGCGCCCTTCCCGCACCGGCACCTCCTCGGCATCGAGGGGCTGACCCGGCCCGACATCGAAGCGCTGCTCGACGCGGCCGATGCCGCCGTCGAGATCTCGCGGCAGGTGGAGAAGAAGCGCACGACCCTGCGGGGCCGCACGCAGATCAACCTGTTCTTCGAGCCCTCGACCCGGACGCAATCGTCCTTCGAGCTCGCCGGCAAGCGGCTCGGCGCCGACGTGATGAACATGTCGGTGGCCTCGTCCTCGGTGAAGAAGGGCGAGACCCTGATCGACACCGCGGCGACGCTGAACGCCATGCGGCCCGACATCATCGTGGTTCGCCACGAATCGGCCGGCGCCGTGCATCTGCTCGCCCGCAAGGTCGATTGCGCGGTGGTCAATGCCGGCGACGGCGCCCACGAGCACCCGACCCAGGCGCTGCTCGATGCGCTCACCATCCGCCGCAACAAGGGCCGGATCGAGGGCCTGCAGGTGGCGATCTGCGGCGACGTCCTGCACTCGCGGGTGGCGCGCTCCAACATCATCCTGCTGCAGGCGATGGGCGCGCGGGTCCGCCTGATCGCGCCCTCGACGCTGCTGCCCGCGGGAATCGAGCGCTTCGGCGTCGAGACCTTCACGGATATGCGCAAAGGTCTCGACGGCTGCGACATCGTGATGATGCTGCGCCTCCAGCGCGAGCGCATGAACGGCTCGTTCGTGCCCTCCGTGAAGGAGTATTTTCGGTATTTCGGCCTCGACGGCGAGAAGCTGGCGCTCGCCAAGCCCGACGCGCTCGTGATGCATCCGGGCCCGATGAACCGGGGTGTCGAGATTTCTTCGGAGATCGCCGACGGGGCGCAGTCGCTGATCCGCGAGCAGGTCGAGATGGGCGTCGCCGTGCGCATGGCGGTGCTGGAGGCGTTGGCCCGGCACCTGCCGAACGAGTAGGCGGCGCGGCGGTGGGGCCCATGAGACGCCGCTCTGTCCCGGACGCCTGGAACGCAGTGGCAGGCGATCCGGGACCCAGCATAGGGAAGGCCGCGCAAGCGGCACAGGTTGGTTCAGTTGGACGCTTCGCGCCGTCTTCTGCTGGATCCCGGGTCGCATTCCGTTCACGCTGCGTGCGCCTGGGGAAAGGGCGGCGCACCGGACAATCCCCGCCCAGCTTCACCCGCGCGGCTTGCCCGCGCGGCGGCCGTGACGCAGTTTCCTGCCGAATTCCGGTCCTGCTCCCTATAAGGGGCCGTCGTAACATGCAGATCGCTTCATGACCGCCTACACGCTCGCCGATCTCGCCGCCCTGGTGGCGAGCCGGGCCGGAACCGATCCGGCCACCTCCTACACGGCCAAGCTCCTGTCCGAGGGCCCCGCCAAGGCGGCCAAGAAGCTTGGTGAGGAGGCCGTGGAGGCGGCGATCGCGGCCGTGCAGGGCGACAAGACCGGCCTGAGGAACGAGGCCGCCGACGTGCTCTACCACCTCGTGGTGCTGCTGCGCGCCGGCGAGGTCGAACTCGATGCCGTGATGGCGGAACTGGAACGCCGCACCGCCCAGAGCGGCATCGCCGAGAAGGCCGCGAGGCCGCCCACGTGAACGCGGCCGCGCTGCCGGGCTCGGTCGAGGCGATCCTCGAAGCGTCGGCCGGGCTCTCGCCCTATCGCCGCTTCAGCCGCGAGGAATGGGCGCAGTTGCGCGCCGACACGCCGCTCACCCTCAAGCCGGAGGATATCGAGCGGCTGCAATCGATCAACGACCCGATCTCGGTCGAGGAGGTGGTGGCGATCTACCTGCCGCTGTCGCGGCTGCTGGCCCTCTACGTCGCGGCGACGCAGGGGCTGTTCAAGGCGACCCAGCGCTTCCTGCTGGCCGAGCGCGAGACCAAAGCGCCCTACATCATCGGGTTGGCCGGCTCGGTGGCGGTGGGCAAGTCGACCACCGCCCGCATCCTGACCGCCCTGCTGGCGCGCTGGCCCAACACCCCGAAGGTCGATCTCGTCACCACCGACGGGTTCCTGCTGCCCAACGCCGAGCTCGCCGCCAACGGGCTGATGGAACGCAAGGGATTCCCTGAGAGCTACGACACCGCCGCGTTGCTGCGCTTCCTCCACGACGTGAAGGCCGGCCACAAGCGGGTGACCGCGCCGCTCTACTCGCACCTCGTCTACGACCGGGTGCCCGGGGAGGAGCGGGTGGTGGAGAGCCCCGACATCCTGATCGTCGAGGGCCTGAACGTGCTCCAGCCCGCCCGCCTGCCGCGGGACGGGACCGCGATCCCGTTCGTGTCCGATTTCTTCGACTTCTCGATCTATCTCGACGGCCACGAGGACGACCTGCATCGCTGGTACGTCACGCGCTTCATGAAGCTGCGGCAGACCGCGTTCCGCGACCCGCGCTCCTACTTCCGGAAATACGCCGGGATCCCCGAGACCGAGGCGCTCGACATCGCCGACCGGCTTTGGACCACGATCAACCTGCCGAACCTGCGCGAGAACATTTTGCCGACGCGCCAGCGGGCGAGCCTGATCCTGACCAAGGGCGCGAGCCACCGGATCGAGAGCGTGGCGCTGCGGCGGCTGTAGAGGCACTGGAGGCGCGCGTCTTTCTCCCCCCTTTGCGGGGGAGGGAAGCCGCGCGGCTAATCCGGACCGCGAACTACACGAACGAAAGCGCCGCCTCCGCCACGTACGGCCCACCCCCGGTCGATGCCTTCGCCGAGAACAGCGTCACCCGGTCGACATCGAACGTCAGCGGCGCGAAGGTCGGCGCTTGCGACAGGTACATCGCGGCGGCCTCCGGCGTGGCGTCGCGGCGCAGGCGGGCCAGCGTGATGTGCGGGGTGAATTTCCGCCGCTCCGGCGCGAGTCCGGCCCGGCGGACCAGCCGCTCCTGCTCGGCCTGCAGATCCATCAGACCCGCCTCCGGCACCACCGAGACGTAGAGCGCCCGCGGCTTGTCGCCGCCGAAGATCCCGAGACCATCGAGCGTCACCGTCAGGGCGGGGCGCGCCCGCATCTCGGACAACGCTTCGACCACCTCGTCGGCCTCGGGCGCCTCGACGTCGCCGATGAAGCGAAGGGTCACGTGGAAGTCGCCGGGCTCGATCCAGCGCGCGCCGGACAATCCGCCTTGAAACACCTTCAGCGTGTCCGCGATCTCCGGCGGCACGGCCAGCCCGGTGAACAGGCGCGGCACTACCGCGACGCCCCCTGCCGGAGGCCTCCTAGAAACGTCTCGACCGTCGGCAGCATGCGGGAAGCGATGGTCTCCACGCCCTGGCGGTTCGGGTGCAGCATGTCGTCGAGGTGCTGTGCCCGGTCGCCGATGATCCCGTCGAGGAAGAACGGATAGAGCATCAGGTCGTAGCGCTTGGCGAGCGTCGGGTAGATCGCGTCGAACCGCGCCTTGTAGTCCGGCCCGAGATTGGGGGCCGCCTGCATGCCGGCGAGCAGGACCGGGATGCCCCGCGCCTTCAGCCGCGCGACGATCGCCGACAGCGCGCCCTCGGTCACCGTCGGGTCGGTGCCGCGCAGCATGTCGTTGGCGCCGAGTTCGAGGATCACCCCGTCGGTCCCGTCCGGCACCGACCAGTCGACCCGGTCGAGCCCGCCCGTGGCGGTGTCGCCGGAGACGCCGGCATTGGCCACCGTCGCGTCCACGCCCCTGGCCTTCAGCAGCCGCTCCAGCACGGTGGGGAAGGCGGCGTCGGCCGGGAGCTTGTAGCCCGCGGTGAGGCTGTCGCCCAGCGCAACGAGCTTGATCGGGCCGCCCGGAGCGGCCTGCAGCGCTGTCATGAAAGGGACCATCAGGAGCGTTAGCGCTGCGGCAAACAGGGCCGTGCGCCGGAACACAGCGCCGCCATCATGGCGCGGCCCCAATGTGCGACCCATATCGCGGTGCAACCACGGCCCGTGCAGCCAAGATCGAAACCAAGACAGGACCTCGCGCGCCATGCTCGTCATCGCCCACAGATCGGCCGCCCGATGAGCCAAGACAAGATGGGACAGGCCCCCGCGATCGCGCTGTCCGACATCGATCTCAGCCTCGGCCGCGGCGCCGCCCGGGTTCATGTCCTGCGGGGGATCTCGCTGCATGTCGGCCGCGGCGAGGCGGTGGGGCTCGTCGGCCCGTCCGGCTCGGGCAAGTCGACGCTGCTGATGGTCATGGCCGGGTTGGAGCGGCCGGATTCCGGTGGCGTCGTCATCGAGGAGACCGACCTCGTCCGCCTCGACGAGGATGCGCTCGCCCGGTTCCGGGGCCGGCGGATCGGGATCGTGTTCCAGGCCTTCCACCTCGTGCCGACCATGACGGCGCTTGAGAACGTGGCGCTGCCGCTGGAACTCGCCGACCGGCCCGGCGCCCTGGAGCGGGCCCGCGCCGAGCTGGAGGCGGTCGGCCTCGGCCACCGGCTGCACCATTACCCCGCGCAACTCTCGGGCGGCGAGCAGCAGCGCGTCGCCATCGCCCGAGCGGTCGCCCCCGATCCGGCGATCCTGGTCGCCGACGAGCCCACCGGAAACCTCGACGAGGCCACCGGCCGGCAGATCGTCGACCTGCTATTCCGGCTGAAGCGCGACCGCGGCGCGACGCTGGTGCTGGTCACCCACGACAACGGCCTCGCCCGCCTGTGCGACCGCACC